>JAITTM010000097.1 GCA_031286975.1 Coriobacteriales bacterium | reverse complement strand
GTATCAAGGCAATCGACAAGATCACTCAGGAGGAGCTCTACCTCAAAGGAACCAAGGGTGTTGTTTTGGCAACTGCGTCGATTGATGCTGCCTACGACTTGAAGGTAAAGCGTTTCTCCACAATCCTCTCAGAAACCGATGCCGCCTGTGAGTTTAACGACGGCTATGGTATCAAGATGGCTGCAAAGATCGGCGCTGATATAACCGAGTGGAATTCGGCATCCTCTTTCTCTGTGCGTTCACAAGCACCGAGTCCTGACGTGGGGATCTACAGCAAACAGGCCTGGATGCCCTACGGCCTCATAGATGCCGGCGCGATCATGGTCACTAAGGCAGGCAAGCGCTACGCAAGCGAGGATCTTGCACAACAAGAGCAGGTCGCTGAGCTAAACAAGCTGCCCGACCGCTTTGCCTATATGGTCTATGATGACGCGATTGCAAGGAACTTCCAAGTCTCGCCCGATATGGTCGTCTCGTCAATCCCCAACCTTGGATGGGGTACGGTTGATGACTTTGTGGCAATCGGTGCCATCCTCAAAGCGGATACGATCGAAGAGGTCGCCGCGTTGGCCGGGGTCGATCCCTCTGGTTTGGCAGACGAGATTGCCAAGTACAACGGCTATGCGGCTGTGGGAAGTGACCCTGACTTCAAGCGTAAGAAATTCGGGCTGGAAGAAGCGGGCACGCTCAATAAAGGCTTGACCACAGCACCGTATTATATCCACGGACCACAAAAGGGCGAGATCACACAGAGCAACCTCACGCTTTCGATCAATACGGAATTCCAGGTGCTTGATGCCTTCAGAGAGCCCATCGTTGGACTGTATGCTGTTGGAATGGTCGGGCACGGGCTTTCTCCCTTGGGCGGAGGTGGCCACGGTGGCAACATGACGTGGGCATTTACCTCAGGACGTCTTGCGGGCACACAACTGGCTGGCAAATAGCAGGATACGAGAAGACAGGTAAAAGACCATGGATAACGAAGAAGACTTTCTCGCAGATGAGACCACCGCCTCCGATGCAGAGCAAGGCGTTGAGCCGGATATAACCGAGGCAACCGATGTAGCGGGCAACGCAAAGAAGAGATCACACACTAAGCTGATAGTTGTGCTCAGCGTGCTTGCGGTCGTTTTGGTTGCGGGAGGAGTTGGTGGCTTTATCTGGCACGAGCAACCGACTTTTTGCAACGCCCTATGCCATCAACCTATGGATCCGTATGTCGAGAGCTTTTACTCAGGGGATAACACCCTCTTGGTTACGGCGCATGCCGATAATGATACCGAATGCCTGGCCTGTCATGTCCCGACTATCGCACAGCAGTTCAGTGAGGCCACAAAATGGGCAACGGGGGATTTCAAGGATCCTTTGGCCATGACAAAAACCGGTACTCGTGAATTCTGCCTGGCCTGCCACGATGTGGACGCGATAAAAACGACTACGATCAACTATGGTGGTTCTGCGCGCAATCCACACGACTCACACTATGGGGATCAGCTGGAATGCTATTCGTGCCATCGCGTACATCGCACCTCGACCCTGTATTGCAGTGAATGTCACAAGGACATCTCAGGGCCTCCTGGCTGGGATGCCTAGCAACATCAATCAAGGCAGCGTTTTGATCGTGTTTGAGCGCCTGAGGAGAACCCGTCTTTCGATGGGTTCTCCTCTCTTTGTGAGCAGGTATCGCGATAGATGCCAAGCTTAACCCGCATAGGGATAAGAACCTCCAAACTCACTGCCTGCGGAACGTTTAGTTTTAACTCTTTGTGATATCCGTCTTTACAAGCGAAACAAAGTTATGTTACAGTTCTTTCTGCAAAACAAAACATTGTTACAGCTTTGATTGGAGGCGAACATGGACGAGGAGCATATCTCAAAAAAAGAACTTCTGGAGCAGACCGGTATATCCTACGGCCAGCTCTACCGCTGGAAGCGAGAGCGGTTGATCCCTGAGGAATGGTTTATCAAGCAGTCGGCGTTTACGGGTCAAGAGACTTACTTTCCTCGCGAGCAGGTGCTCACACGCGTACAGGCCATTCTCAACCTCAAGGACACGCATTCACTGGAGGATATGTCGCGGATATTCTCCCCGGAACCAGGAAGTGCCATCGCCGTTGCGGATCTGGTGGGCTTTGACCCGCTCAATAAGGAGCTGCTCTTTGCGCTTGGCGAGCAGGGTGGTGGGAGCACCGCCTATTACAGCTCTGGCGAGGTAGTCTTTCTTGCGGCACTTTCGCCCTACGTTGGCAAGGGTGGCTTTGGGGCAGACATAGCAGCTAGACTTGCGAGTTCAGTGTTCAAGGCGGCTGGCAAACGTGTGCCCACGTCTGCGTCCTGCATACTCTTCAGGGTTGGCGATGAGGGCAGCTTTCACGTGGTGCTCTGCTCCGGTGCTACCTCTCCCCTCTTTGACGAGAAGGTCGTGGTGATCGGGGCGCTTGAGCTCGCACGCAACGCCGAGCTTCTCGGCAGCTATTTACAGACTATCAACCAGAAAGCGTAGGTGATCGTGATGAGTAATCTTCGAGTCGAGGGCGTTCAGACCCTCGAAGCGGGTGGCACGTATGAGTTGGTGAAGATCGAGGGCGTGTGCACGGTGCATGGCGATATTGTGGGAGAAAGCATCGATATCGATGGGGTCTCAACCATGAACGGGGATCTAGGTGGCGGACGGCTGGATTGCGATGGGGTTGCGACCATCAACGGAAACGTGCAACTCGATGATGTTGAGTGCGACGGCGTGACGACCATCGGGGGCAATCTGCGCGCGAAGCGAGTCGTTATCAACGGGGTTTTGACCGTCAAAGGCTCGCGGGTCGAAGCCGAGAAGGTCTTATGTGAGGGGGTTTTGACGGTTGAAGGCGAGTTGAATGCCGAGGTAATAGAAGCAGACGGCTATATCATGGCGCACGAGATTGTGGGTGAGCGCGTTGTTATCCGTTCGCGGACCAACAGGTTCAAACGTCTTTTTATACGATGGTTCGACAGCAAGATGGGCAAGTTCAACTTCATCGAGGCAACCGAAGTCGAGCTGCGCAAGGTGAGCGCCAAAACCGTGCACGGCCACACGATAACGATCGGGCCTAAATGCGAGATCGATACGGTGGATTGCAGCGGCACCCTACACATCGACCCGAGCGCCACGGTGGGAACCATCACCGGCAACTACACGCTTGTGTAGTTGCCGCGGGGGCGATCAGCTCCATCGTCTAGGGCAAGAAAGGCTCAAGGCGGGTGCGCGTGGATGAGATAAGGGTGAGCTCGTTGTTGGGAAAGCTTGCCTTGAGCAGTTGCTCGGGTTTAACTGAGCCGCTCTGGTCTGATTTGATCTGCAACAGAACCTTGAATCGCTCTGTCTGCGTGTCGTGCGGCAGAACCTTGATGCGAGAGGGGATCATAGATTTCAGGTCATATCGCTTTATCTTGTTCTTCTTGGGAACATCAAGCACGCCAATCGCCACCATGCTGTCAAACGCAGCCTGTGCCGCATCAAGGGATACCCCCGTGCTTGCAAGAACCAACTCATAGCTTGAGAGCACATGGCTGACCTGCAAGGCCTCAGCGTTTGGGGCGACATAGCGCACGCCCAGCACAGGCAGATCCAAGGCGCTGACCTGCTGCAGGCGGCTGAGCAGCTCGTCAGCTGAGAGATAGTCCGTCAACCAAACATCGAAGTACTCATCCAGGCTCGTGGTGCCCACCGGCAACGCGGGACCAAAGGCATGCTTCATATGCACATTAAATCCGTTGCTGGTAGCATAGGGCAACTGTGCGCGCCGCACCAGGCGCTCCATTGCGCGGGTCATCTCAAGATGCGAAAGATAGCTGAGCCGCCCACGCTTCTGGTAGTTGATGCGCAATCTGAAGGATTGTTCAGCCACGGCTCGCACCTCCCAGCACAACTGCTGCGTCCAGACTCTGGCACACGCCACAGGCGGTGCAGCTGCCAAAGGAGCAGTCGTCGGTGGTTGCGCCTTCAAGCGCCCGCTGCCATTCGAGTTGCAGGTAGCGCGTATCGACACCGGTGGAGATATGCTCCCAGGGCAGGGGCTCGTCAGGCTCATAGCAACGCTGCGCCATCGCATCGAGGTCAAGCCCCGTTTGCGCGGCTGCCTCCTGCCAGGCGTTGAGCCTGAACTGCTCGGTCCACGCATCGAAACGGGCACCATTTAGCCATGCCTGCTCAATCAAGGCCGCGGCCTGTCTGCCACTGCGCGAGAGCGCACCTTCGATCAGCGATGTTTTGGGCTCATGCCAGCGAAAGTCGATACCCTTGTGCAGCCCAGCGGCCTTAAGTACCCCGATACGTCGGGTTATCTCGTCTGACGCGACCTGCCCATACCACTGAAAGGCTGTGCCCGCCTTGGGCACAAAGACCGCAACGCTGATGCTCATGCGCACGCTGCCACGCTCCTTTTCTGGCACGGCATCCTTAGCCGTGATATAAGCACGGTTTGCAAGTGTCGCGATACCTGCAACATCAGCGTCGGTCTCACCCGGCAGACCAATCATGAAGTAGAGCTTGCATCTTCGCCATCCTGCCTGGTAGGCGTGCTGTATGGCTGAGATGAGATCCTGCTCGGTGACGTTCTTATTGATGATGTCACGAAGGCGCTGTGTGCCCGCCTCGGGTGCAAAGGTGAGCCCTGCCTTCTTCTCCCCTGCTACCAGATAGGCCATGTCGACCCCAAAGGCATCCAGACGCTGCGAGGGTATGCTCACGCCCACGCCGGTTGCGCTGAGTGTGTGGTTGAGACGGCGCAGGATCGTCTCTATCTGACTGTGGTCGGTGGTTGAGAGCGAGGCGAGCGAGACCTCGTCAAAGCCCGTGCAGGCAAGCCCTTGCACCACCGCTTTGACGATGGCATCGGCAGGGCGCTCGCGCACGGGGCGGTAAATCATACCTGCCTGGCAGAAGCGGCAACCGCGCGTGCAGCCGCGCAGGACCTCGATCACCAGACGATCCTGCGAGACCTCGGCAAAGGGCACGACGGGGCGCGCAATGAGAGGAGAGTTCGCAAAATCCTTGACGATGCGCTTGCACACCGTGGCGGGCACATCGGGGCTGTGTGGCTGCAGGCGACCTGTGGCATCGGGCTCATAGAGCTGCGGCACATAGACCCCCTCGATTTGCGCCAGAGCACGCAGCAAGGTGGCGCGGGAGGCTCCCTGCGCCTTGTTGGCTTTATGCGCGTCAAGCACCTCGACAATGACCTCTTCGCCCTCACCCACCACAATCGCGTCGAAGAAGGGCGCGACCGGCTCGGGGTTGAAAGCGCAGGGGCCTCCGCCCAATACCAGGGGGTCGCCTTCACCGCGCTCGGTGGCGTGCAGGGGAATACCCGCCAGGTCGAGGGCCTCCAGGATGTTGGTGGCTGCCAGTTCGTGGGGCAAAGTGATGCCCAGAAGATCAAAACCCGCAACGGACGCACACCCCTCAAGGCTGAAAAGCGGGATACCGTCGTGTCGCATACGTGCGGCCATGTCAACCCAGGGCAGATAGGCTCGTTCTGCCGCGCAGCCCTCCTGCCGCCCGATGATGTCGTACAGGATGCCAATC
>JAITTM010000053.1 GCA_031286975.1 Coriobacteriales bacterium | reverse complement strand
GTTGGGCACATTGCTCAGGGGTCAGATCGAGGGCTCCAACTGCGTGCTGGTCAACAAGACAGACTTGGTCGATACAAATCAGCTTAAAGCTGTGGAGAAGAGCATCCTGGAATTCGAGCCTCAGGCCGTGGTCTTAAATATCGCGGCTGCACAGACAGTACCAACGGAGGTTTGGCAGACGGTCATTAGCAGTGGGGGCGACGGATTTTGAGCGACAATCACGAGCATGACTACGAGCACGCTCACGCCCACGAACCCGTGCACAACCACAACCACGAGCACGCTCACGGTCACGACAACGGCCACGACCTTGCGCACAACCATAACCACGCCCACAATCACGAGCCTGTTCTTGGGCAAATCGTTGTAGAGACCAAGCTTCACGATGATGCAGTGGTAACTTCTGGCAAGATTAGGCTGATAACCGCAGACAGCGAGCGGTTGCGCGTCGCGCTACAGTCGCAGATGCAGCTACTCGCTCAGCAGATCACTGATGACGACGGGATTATCGGCCATATCAAGGCCGTCTATCAGGTCGCCACAACCGATATGCTCTCCATAACCTTGGATCACGTGACAACCAAGTACGCCTCAGAGCAAACCGTTGACATCAATTTGGTCACAATCGCCTTTTTCGTGGATCAGAAATCAGTCAGCACGTTGGTATCCAATGCTCTGGAAGCGGTTAAGACTGCGTAGCTTGCAAGGGTTTGCGGCAACCTCAGACACATCAGGTCTCTACAGACACCTTCGGCGATTCCGCTTGCTGACATCTTGCGACTTCTGATACAGAATGGCGTTAAAGAACCTCGAACCCTAGAGGATAGAATCAGTCCCAGAGGAAGGATGCGGCATATGACGACGATTGACCTGAGCGAGGTCACTTCCGCTGATTTGGAGGCTGTTTCTCAAATCAGTCGAGAGGCTGACGTTGATCCAGATGACTGCTACCAATGCGGCAAATGCACAGCAGGCTGCCCGATGGCTCACGAGATGGATCTTGTTCCGCGGCAGATTATCCGTTCGCTACAGCTCGGGCTGTATCGCCGAGTTTTGACCGCAAAATCTCCCTGGGTCTGTGCCCAGTGCCAGGTCTGCTCGGTGCGCTGCCCCCAGGAGGTGCGCATTGCCGAGTTGATGTTGGCCGTTCGTCACGCCGCCAAGCGCGAAGGCCTCAGACCCGTGCGTGAGACGGACATCTTCGACGACATCTTCGTGAGCAACATCCGCTCACAGGGGCGCAACAACGAGGTGTTCCTGGCGGCCTTCTATAACCTCCAAAGCGGGCATCTTGTCCAGGACGTGGCAAATGTTCCCGCCATGGTCGCACGCGGGATGATTGGCCCGCGCATCAATCACGTGAAGGACAAAGCCGCGGTGCGACGGATCGTCGATAAAGTGCTCAAGAAGGGCTCATCTGGCTCTTCGGACTCGCTTGATACGCCCAGCTCGCCCAGCTCATCCGTTGCACCCAGCTCGCCCAGCTCGCCCGGCCAGAGGGACGGCGATGCACAATGATCGAGACAGCTGCAATCTCCGCGCCTCGAACGCCCCTGCGTTACTCGTATTTTCCCGGCTGCTCGGCCGACTCCACCGGCATCTCCTACACCCTTTCGACGGCGTATGTCGCGCGCAAGATCGAGCTCGAGCTCGTCGAGATTCCCGATTGGTGCTGTTGTGGCATCTCGGCTGCGGCGGTCACCGACCCCGAGCTGGGTATCGCGCTGTCCGCGCGCTCGATGGCACTTTCCGAGAGGGCGAACCCTGGCCTTGATGTTGTAGCTCCCTGCACGGGATGCTTCAAGTCCCTCAAGACGGCCGTCAGTTTTGCCCGCAAGAGCACGAGCAACCACGCCCGCGTTGAGGAGCTGATCGAAATGCCCTATGCTGCCAGCGCCGAGGCCTACAGTCTGCTCGAAGTGCTCTCTCAGCCAGAGGTTGCCACGGTGGTCAAGGAGCGAATCTGCGGCAGCCTGCAGGGGCTTAAGGTCGCGTGCTACTACGGCTGCGCCATCGTCAGACCCCCCGCGATCAGCCAGTTCGATGATCCGGAGAACCCCCAAAGCATGGATACCCTGATGCAACTGGCCGGAGCCGAGCCGCTCAGCTGGGCCTATAAGACCGAGTGCTGTGGCGCATCACACCAGATATCCGCTCCCCGGTCTGCCCGCGTACTGATCGAGCGTATCCTCGCCAATGCCGCCGCCAACGGGGCGCAAGCCATCGTCACGGCCTGCCCCCTGTGTACACTCAACCTCGACCTGCGCGAGAAAGAGATCAACAGAGCCCGTCAAAACCGTGGGGAGAAACCCTTCAACATCCCGATCTATTACTTTACCGAGCTGCTCGGCCTGGTGATGGGCGGCAGCGCCAAGGAGCTCGGAGTGAACCGCCATTTTTGGCCCGTTTCTGCCATTGACATCGGGGTGGCCAACAGTTCTCTGGATGCAGAGGTGGTCGCATGAGCCGCATCGGGGTATTCGTCTGCCATTGCGGCTCGAACATCGCCGCTACGATCGACATAGACGCTATGGTTGAGGGCGCCCGCCAACTGCCCCACGTCGTCTTTGCCGACGCCAACAAATACACCTGCTCCGATCCGGGGCAGCAATCCATTAAGGACGCCATTGTCGCCCACGACCTCGATCGCATCGTCATCGCCTCTTGTTCACCGCGGATGCACGAGGGCACCTTCCGCAAAATGCTCAAGGAGACCAAGGTCAACCCCTATATGCTTGAAATCGCCAACATCCGTGAACAATGCTCCTGGGTTCATAAGGATAAGGCCGAGGGTACGGCCAAAGCCATCGAGCTGGTCAAGATGGCCGTCGCCAAGTCCGACCGCGACACGCCACTTTCCACCACCACCATTCCCGTCAACAAGCGGGCGTTGGTGATAGGCGGTGGCATCGCCGGCATGCAAACCGCGCTTGATATCGCCGACGCGGGCTATCAGGTGACCATCGTCGAGAAGGAGCCTTCACTTGGCGGCAAGATGGTGATGCTGGACAAGACCTTTCCCACCATGGACTGCTCGGCTTGTATCTGTACGCCCAAGATGAGTGAGGTCGGTGCACACCCAAACATCACCGTCAAATCCCTCTCAGAAGTCGAGCAGGTCACAGGCTACGTGGGCAACTTCGAGGTGACCATCCGTGAGAAGGCAAAATACATCGACTATCAGCTCTGCACGGGTTGCGGTGCTTGCGAGACCAAGTGTCCAAGCAAGGTTGCAAGCGAGTTCGAGCAGGGGATGGCTCGTCGTCGCTCGGTTTACAGGCTCTTTGCCCAAGCGGTACCCGCCAAGCCCACCATCGACGCAGCCACCTGCCGCAAGCTGACCGAGGGCAAATGTGGCGTCTGCGAGAAGATCTGCCCAACCGGTGCCATCAAGTATGACGACGTAGACAAGGTGACAACTGAGACCTATGGCGCCATCGTCTTGGCCATCGGCTACCAGCTGATCGACTGGGCTGCACTCTATGGCGAATACGGCTCGGGTGCATACCCCGATGTGGTTACCGGCCTGCACTTCGAGCGGTTGGTGAATGCCTCCGGTCCTACCGAAGGCCACATCCTGCGACCCTCCGACAACACCGAGCCCAAGAGTGTTGTCATCGTCAAATGCGTTGGCTCGCGCGACCCGAGCAAAGGCAGAAGCTATTGCTCCCGTGCCTGCTGCATGTATGGCGCCAAGCATGCCCATCAGTATCTGGACAAGGTTCCCGACGGCCGCTGCTACATCTTTTATATGGATGTGCGCACGCCGGGCAAGGGCTACGACGAGTTTTACATGAACGCTCAGCACGACGGGGCTGTCTATCTGCGAGGCAGGGTCTCTAAGATCTTTGAGGAGAATGGCAGGCTGGTCTGCCTGGGCGAGGACACGCTGTCCTCGTCGCCGCTGCGCGTCGAGGCCGACATGGTGGTGCTGGAGACGGCCATGATACCCGCCGATGACGCCGACCGGCTCGGCAGCATGCTCGGC
>JAITTM010000040.1 GCA_031286975.1 Coriobacteriales bacterium | reverse complement strand
TCTACTGGACACTGGTATCGCGCACATAGCCAAACAGGAGACAGCACTTGTCCGCCGTTTTGTTGACGGACTGATGCAAATAGAGGGGATTGAGCTTTATGGCGATGTTCATGCCGCGCAGAAGCTGCCCATCGTAGCACTGAATATCAAGGGTAAGAGCTCAGGGGAAGTCGCTACGACTCTGTGGGAGTCTCACCAGATCTGCGTCAGAGCTGGTTCACACTGTGCGCCGTTGCTCCACAAACACTTTGGTACCGTTGGCCGCGGAATCGTGCGGTTCTCGTTTTGCCACTTCAATACACCCGCCGAAATTGATACAGCTTTGGCTGCCCTTGAGGAAATCGCATGCAGTGCTTGATGGTATTTGAGAATACGCACGCGGCGATCAAGGCCGAGAAATTGCTGCTTGCGGCTGACATGAAAGTCTTTGTAGTACCTCTGCCATCATCGGTGCGCGCAGGCTGTGGCATCAGCTTGCGCATCCATCAAGACCACTCTGACACTGCCCAAACCCTGCTTGAAGCCGAGGGCATAACCTGTAGACTCGTTTGGGATGAATTATCATAGTTCTGACATAGTAGCAAGGTTTAACAAACTCGAAAGCAAACAGGTCAGATACCAAATATGGCACCTGACCTGTGGAAACTTTGGTAGCCCGTAAGGGATTCGAACCCTCGATCTCCGCCTTGAGAGGGCGGTGTCCTAAACCGCTAGACGAACGGGCCATGCATGTCTGGCTGGGGTGGAAGGAGTCGAACCCTCACATACGGCACCAGAAGCCGCTGTCCTACCATTAGACGACACCCCAGTGCCTCAAGCCTACGCTCAATGCCCTGCTTGGGCGCAAGCAGACATATTACCGTCCATCTGTCCCAGCGTCAACAGACAACCTGCGATCTTGCGGGAAAACCTTCTCATACGGCACATCGGGCACGTCGGGACATGCTACAATGCTTAATTCCAGAGTGGGTCAGATGGTCGCGTGTGCAAGCATGAGGAAAGTCCGGACTCCACAGGGCAGGATGCCAGCTAACGGCTGGGCGGGGTGACCCGACGGAAAGTGCCACAGAAAAGAAAACTCCCCTACTCGCAAGAGCCTTAAAGGATCTTGTCGTTAGGAGAAAAGCTGAAACGGTGCGGTAAGAGCGCACCAGCGTCACGGCAACGTGACGGCTTGGCAAACCCCATCCGGAGCAAGTGCAAATAGGGACGCCATGGGTTGCCCGGCCCGCGTCCGGGTTGCTCGCTAGAGGGCGTTGGCAACAGCGCTCCCAGATAAATGACCATCCTCGACAGAATCCGGCTTATCGGCCCACTCTGGGTTATCCTCTGGTGTTGTGATATCCAGCAGATGGTACGTCAGAACATCCGTGATGCGCGAGACCGGTGTTGACTCCTGCTGCCAGATCGCAAAAAGCGTCACATCGCCGGTAATGGTAAAGCTACTCCCTGTTACATACTGGGCGCTCGTCGCCTGAGAGTCGGTCGACCAACCCTCGAAGATGAAACCGGGGAGCGCCAGCCCAGCATGGGGCAGAACCTCAACCGTTGTGCCTACGGCATAGGGGCTCTGCGCATCAACGGGCGGCATGCCAAAGGTCGCCCCATTGCCGTCATAGGTCAGCGCAACGGCGGGAGCAACCACCAGCGTAAGCGTCAGCTCGGTTGCCTGTTGGTCGTCATCTTGGGCAGACCGATAGGTCACCACAAAGATGCCCGGTTTCTCGGAGGAGATATAATCCATTGCCTGCTTGCCCGCAAAGTCGATGGAGACGATCGTGCCCCTCTTAGGCAGCATACTGGTGGCGGATGGGCCAAGGGAGCCCTGCTGCGCCTCAACCGTGTTGAAGGTATCGAACGTCTGCGTGCTGGTTGGGGTGGTTGCCCGGTTGTCCGATGCATAGTAATCGACTTTCACGGTATCCATCGTAATGCCAGGCGTGGCTTCATCACAGACCAATACCGTATCCCAGGCAGGAATCGTGCCGATGCCCTGCTCTATGCCCAAGCGAGCGGGAATATCCTTCTCCCCAGCTGCATCGTACCACTTGATGGATGGCGCATCGGTCTGGCGGGGCAATGCGCCGCCGGCGTTGACGTACACCAGAGGCACATCGAGCGGATGCCCCTGTTCACGGTAATACACCCGGTGGAACTGCTGGTAGCGTTGGAGGGGGCCGCGCCCGTTGACCTTGCAACTGATCGATACGCCAACGCCCGTATCCAGTCCGTCGACGAGATCGATTGCGGGAGCGACGCCCCCCGCTGAGACAAACTCGCTGCTTGTCTGCACCCTGAAAACGCAGGCGCCGGCATCAAGCTCCGCAACAGCAGCAGCGCTTGAAGCCGTATCATAGGTCAGCCGGTTCAGCATAAGCTCGCTGCCGTCGGCAGCCCTAAAGGTAACGGGTGGTGCCAAGAAGCCGTACTCCGCAAAATCGCGCTGCCATTCCGCATAGCTATGGGTGATGCCCCTTGCGGTTATCAGAACGTTGGAGAAATCAAGCGAGGTATGAACGGTATCGAAGAGAAGACCCCTGCGCTGGTACTCCCCCAGCTGGCTGTTCTCAGACCAGTTATTGTTGGTGGTTAACGCCGCGTACGACCAGCCAACCGTCGCAGTCTGCGCGCCCTCGGCGAGATAGGAGGGCTCAAGAAGGCGTAGTGAGCCAGTCAAACCGACGGGCTCCATCTTGACACGGGCTGCGCAATCCAGGCTGCCCAACACTGCCTTGGTATCCGCCGTTATAGCTGAGAGCGAAGCGGTGATCTTGAGCTTCTCGCCGTCATAGACCTGGTTGGCAACAGCGGTAAGCAGCAGCTCTATGCGCACCTGAGCCGCGTTGGGGTCGATGCTATAGACAAGGGTCGTGACACCGCCCTGCTCGTCTGTCTCGGTTCTTAAAGTGGTGAGAAAACCGCCCGCCGCGGTAAAGGAGTCGAGCGCATAGCCGGATCTCAAGGTATCCCTGTAGAGCAGGGACTCGGGGTTCTCAAAATGCAACACGAGCTCAAGGGAGTCTGAAGTGCGATCCTTTGAGGGGCTAGTGATATCAATCGCGAGATGTTTTGTCTCGCCCAGGTCAAATACCGCCGCGCCACCACCGGCTGAAGCGGCATCAGACCACACAAAAACGAGGGAAGCGCCCTCAATATCGCCCTCGCCCACCGCAAACACCGCTGTGGAGAGCAGAACCTGCATACTCAGGAGCACTGCAAGACAGCACGCGACAGCCTTGCTCCCGGTTGCAACCCTACGGGAATTCCTCAACACTGCAGACCCCTTTTATTGCTTTAATAATCGCCCCTGCATACGTGCCTGGATCGCTATGATCCACCGTACAAAATCGAAGCCAATCAAAGGTCTCTCTAGTGCTTTTGTCAGACACAAACCCCGCTGTCAGCTTTGCACAGAAGGAAAACCCTCTAATAGTATGCACCTATTTTTCGCACAAAATCAACATAGAATCGCTGAACCTTCATGCGTGAAGGTTCGCTGCCACCGCAGCTTCGCTAAAGGTTTTGCGGCAAGAATGCTAGAAGATCAAACGTCGTCTAAGGAGAGGCCATGTCAGTTACGCGGCAGAATCAGTTAACCACCATCGCACACAAGAGCTATCAACTTTGGAAGAGCCTCGCGATTGGCACGGAGGTCTTTACCCCTAGCGCCCTGTGCTCCTGCTTTGCCCACAAAAATGACGAAGGCCGCTCAAACGGTACCTCTGATGAGCGGTTTCTGGAATATATGCAGAGTCTTCCGATGCTTGATGAGGCGGCGGTGACCTTCTCGTTGCTCGGTTCGCTACTCTACAACGAGCCCGCCGAGAAATACATCGCACATCTGGTGCGAAACGACCCCTTTGCTGATATCCCCTTTGCGCACCAGAGCGCAGCCGTGCAAACCGGCTTGGATATCCTGCGAGGCTGGCATGGACGGGCGCTGAAGGATCCTCGCCACGCTGTTGCGCAGCTTGAGCACGAGTGGTCGCAGCTTTTTGCGCAGACCGGCACAGAGAAGGCACCTCTTTACAGATCGCACTACGTTAAGGGGGTACGGGCGGCGGACGGCAGCATGACGGATACGGTACAGGAGTTCTATCTTCTGCATGGGCTTGCAACGCGACTGGGTCGCCAGAAGCCGTTCGACCATCTGGGGCCCATGCTGCAGTTCCTCGCCTATCTCGCCGCTCTAGAGGCACAGGCACTCGGAGAGTGGGATTTCAAGCAGGTCGATATCCTGCGCGACGAGGAGTTCCGTTTCTTGCGTGAGCAAATAAACCCCTGGATAGGATCCTGGCACCACGCCGTCTGCGCCACAGGCGGCAGCGGCTTTTATAAGGGCATCTCGTATCTTTGCGTAGGAGCGATAACAACGTTCTCTGATCGCTTCTAAAGCAGGCTAAAATCCTCAAGTGGCCAATAGACGACGAAGGCATGACCGGTCACCGAGCTGACGGGAATGGGGCCAAAGAAGCGACTGTCCGATGAATTGGTGCGGTTATCCCCCATCACCCAGATCATATCGTCCGGCACGGTATAGGGGTAGGTCAGCGTGACACCGTCGAACTGCGTGGGCAAGGGGTCTGAATCCTTGCCATGGGTGTAGGGCTCATCGAGGATCTTGCCGTCAACCACCACCTTGCCATCCCGTAGATCAACCGTCTGGCCGCCAACCGCTATGACCCGCTTGATGAGAACCCGACCCTCCTGAGTCTTGTCATGGAAGGTCACTATGTCGTTATATTCAATCTCCCTGAAGCGATAGGTGATGCTGTCTGCCAGGAGACGATCCTTTGTCATGATGGTGGGCTCCATCGAGCCCGAGGGAACCTCGTAGTTCTGGATGGCATAGGTGCGCACCAACCAAGTGAGAAAGAATACCACCGCAATCAGCAAGAACAACTCGAGAACCCATAGATAGCTGTCCTTCTCTTCGTGCTCGTCCAGCGCGGTATCCCGCTCGGGTTCTGTTGTCCTCATATGCTTGCCAACCACTATTGCAGCCTTTCTGAAGGGGGGGTATCTCAAGTTGAAAGCAGTATACCGCAAGGGCTGCAGGTTCCTGTGGGTGAGATGCTGGGCTGTTACCTAACGGCTTTGTTCTTTCCGCTGTTCTTACCCAGATAAAGCTTCTGGTCGCACGACTCAATGCTCTGCTCGATGGCGTCGAGGTCAAGTTTCGAGACACCCAAGGTGACGGTGAACCGCAGCCCGACATGCTCTTCGATCTCCTGCGAGGTTGCGAGACGACGGCGCACCTTATCCAGCACGTTGTAGGCGATATCGACATTCCGCGCAAGAAGCAGGATCAAGAACTCCTCCCCGCCCCAACGAAAGACGAGGTCGGTCTGCCGCAGCATCGAGGTGAGCTGCACTGCGAGCTCAGTGAGCACCGCGTCGCCAACAGCGTGCCCATAGGTGTCGTTAATGGTCTTGAAGTTGTCGATGTCGAGCATGGCGATACACCAGTCGAGCCGTGGCACGTCAGCGCGTATCTTCTCAAAATACTGGTGGGCATAGCGACGGTTATAGAGCTGCGTGAGTGCGTCGGTGTTCG
>JAITTM010000006.1 GCA_031286975.1 Coriobacteriales bacterium | reverse complement strand
GGGCAGATGGACAAGCCCGACCTCGATTCCATAGACGGGCTCTCACCCGCTGTCTCCATCGATCAAAAGACCACCTCCAAGAATCCACGCTCCACGGTGGGCACGGTCACGGAGATCTATGACTACCTGCGCCTGCTCTTTGCCCGCGTGGGCATCCCGCACTGTCCGGAATGCGGACGTGAGATCAAGCGCCAGACCACCGATCAGATCGTTGATAAGATACTGGAGACAGGCGCGGCGCGGCGCGCGCTTATCCTCTCACCGGTGGTGGTGGGGCGCAAAGGCGAGTTCACCAAACTCCTTGCCGATCTGCGCAAGGAGGGCTTTGCTCGTGTGCGTGTCGATGGCGAGGTGCGCAGTCTTTCAGACGACATACCGCTCGACAAGAAGTTCAAGCACAGCATCGAGGTCGTGGTCGACCGCGTGGTTATCAGCAGGGATGCGGTATCCCGCCTCTCGGAGGCTGTCGAGACCGCCACGCGCATGGCTGAGGGCAGCCTCATCGTGCAGCTTTTGGAGCAGGAGGAGGCTGCGGGTAGCAATATCCCGGCAGGCTCAGCAGGCAACGAGGCGGGGGAGGGCGAACCGCCGCGTGAGGCGCAATCGCTCCCTGAGGAGGAGCTCGCCTTCTCCCTTGCTTTGGCCTGCCCGGTGCATGGCCACTCCATGGACGAGCTCGCCCCGCGCGATTTTAGCTTCAACGCGCCCTATGGTGCCTGTCCGGAGTGCCTGGGTCTGGGCTTTCGCAAGGAGGTCGACCCCTCGCTCATCATCCCCGACCCCTCGCTCTCACTCGCGGAGGGCGCCTGCATCTTTATCAGCGGTGCCAGCAACTACTACCCCCAGGTACTGAGCGCAGTGGCCCAGTACTTGGGCGTGAGCCTCAACACTCCCTGGGAGGACTACCCGCCCAAGGTGCAACGGGCATTCTTGGACGGCTTGGGCGACGAGAAGATCCGCATCGACTATGTCACCCGTGACGGGCGCGACACGCATTGGACCTCGCGCTTCTCCGGCCTGCTCAAGATAACCATGGATCGCTACGAAGAGACCTCCAGCGAGATGCAGAGAACCAAGCTCGAAGAATATATGAGTGTCACGCCCTGCAAGACCTGCGGTGGCGCGCGCCTCAAACCCGAGATACTCGCGGTGACCGTGGGCGATAAGAACATCTACGAGGTCACGCAGCATTCGGCTGCCGAGAGTCTGCGCTTCTTTGAGGAGCTCGAGTTCACCGCGCGCGAAGAGCAGATCGCGGGGCGCATCGTCAAGGAGGTTCTTGAGCGCCTGCGCTTTCTGGTCGATGTGGGGCTCAACTACCTCACGCTTGAGCGCGCCACTGCCTCATTGAGCGGCGGAGAAGCCCAGCGCATCCGCCTCGCCACACAGATAGGGGCGGGACTCATGGGAGTGCTCTACATCCTTGATGAGCCCTCCATCGGCCTGCACCAGCGCGATAACCAGCGGCTCATCGCCACGCTTGAACGTCTGCGTGACCTGGGCAACACCGTTATCGTGGTTGAGCATGACGAGGAT
This sequence comes from Coriobacteriales bacterium, assembly GCA_031286975.1. Classification (GTDB taxonomy): domain Bacteria; phylum Actinomycetota; class Coriobacteriia; order Coriobacteriales; family UBA8131; genus JAITTM01. Next base: position 16,614 of record JAITTM010000006.1, on the reverse strand, counting down.
ACCATCCGCAATGCGGACTACGTGATCGATATGGGGCCGGCCGCCGGCGAGCACGGCGGGGCAATTGTCGCGCAGGGTACGCCGGAGCAGCTGCTGCTGGCAGAGGGCTCACTCACGGCAGACTACCTGAGTGGCAGGCGCCAGACGCCGGTTCCTGACGAGCGCCGCGCACCCAAGCGTGGCGAGGTTCGCATCGAGGGAGCCTGCGAGAACAACCTCAAGAACATCGACGCGACCATCGAATTGGGCACCCTCACGGTGATTACCGGTGTGTCGGGCTCGGGCAAATCGTCTCTTATCACCGACACCTTGGCTCCTGCGCTCACCAATCGCATCCATCGCTCCCGCCATCGCGTCGGTTCCTACAAGAAGCTTACGGGCATCAATCTTCTGGATAAGGTCATCGACATCGACCAATCGCCTATCGGTCGCACGCCCCGCTCCAATCCGGCCACCTATATCGGGCTGTGGGACGACATCCGCCAGCTCTTCTCATCGACACCTGAATCCCGTGCGCGTGGCTATGCGCCGGGACGCTTCAGCTTCAATGTGGCAGGGGGGCGCTGTGAGGCCTGCAAGGGTGACGGTCAGATCAAGATCGAGATGCACTTCTTGCCCGACATCTACGTGCCCTGCGAGGTCTGCAAGGGCGCGCGCTATAATCGCGAAACCCTGCAGATACTGTATCGCGGTAAAAGCGTGAGCGACATCCTTGATATGAGCGTTGAGGAAGCGCTGCATTTCTTTGAGAACATTCCCAATATCAAGCGCAAACTACAGACACTGTTCGATGTGGGTCTGGGCTACATCCGCCTGGGGCAACCGGCAACCACGCTCAGTGGGGGAGAAGCCCAGCGCGTTAAACTCGCCAGTGAACTCCAGCGCAAGCAGACGGGCAAGACCTTCTACATCCTGGACGAGCCCACCACCGGGCTGCATTTTGAGGATGTGCGTCAGCTGCTTGCCGTTTTGGAGCGTCTGGTTGATAAGGGCAACACCGTGCTGGTCATCGAGCACAACCTCGATGTGATCAAGAGCGCCGACCGCATCATCGACCTGGGCCCCGAGGGTGGCGATCGCGGTGGCTCCGTTGTGGCAACGGGCACGCCCGAGCAGGTAGCCAGAATCGAGGGCAGCCACACCGGGCACTTCTTGCGAGAACTCTTCGACCACATCGGACACGCCTACCAGTAGCCTGCGTCGCGCGCGCTCTTGTTCTTCTCAAAAGGCTGATCTGCGGTACTATGGTTGCATGGAAAATCTGCCGAGCATAAAGGAGCAGTTGGCTGCCGTGCCGCAGCTGCCGGGTGTCTATCTGTGGAAGGACGCCAGCGGTGCCGTGCTCTATGTGGGCAAGGCAAAGTTGCTGCGCAATCGCATGCGCCAGTATGCGAACCTGCAAGATGAGCGCGCGATGGTGCCTCTCATGATGGAGCAGGTCGCCTCTTTCGAGTATCTCGTCACCGCGTCCGAGCACGAATCTTTGGTCCTGGAGAAGAATTTCATCAACCAATACAACCCTCCGTTCAACGTGGACTTCAAGGACGATAAGAGCTATCCCTTCATCGCCATCACCAAAGGCGATTTGTTTCCCGCCATCAAGTACACGCGTGAGAAACCCCTCGTCAGCTCACGCTATTTTGGCCCTTACACCGATGCCCGTGCCGCCCGCATGATGATCGAGGTCGCCCGCCGCGTGGTGCCCATCTGCTCGGCCAGTTGCGTGGAGTGGAAGCGCCTCAAGCGCCGGTTAGAGCATGGGCAGGGAGTGGAAGACACGGGTGATAAGGAGGATAGCTCCGAGCGGGACGCGCGACAAGGGGACGGAGCGGCTACCTCGCGGCCCACTTCTTTCTCCCACGACAAACCCTGTTTCGACTACCATGTGGGCTTGGGACCGGGGCCCTGTGCGGGTGCCTGCACCCCCGAGCAGTACGCGGGCAATGTCAGGCAGGTGGAGCGTTTTCTCTCTGGACATCGGCGCGAATTTCTCGCCAGGATCGAAGACGAGATGCTCAGCGCCTCTGCTGAGCTCGATTTCGAGCGTGCTGCGCGCAGCAAGAAACGCCTTGATACTCTGCGCTCGCTTGAGGATCGGCAGCATGTCGTGCTCAGCCCCACACTCAACGTCGATGTGATAGGTTTCTATCGCGAGGAGACCATCACCGGCGTGCACCTGTTCACCGTGCGCGAGGGCGTGGTCATCATCAGCAACGAGTTCATCCTCGACAAGGGCCTTGATGTGAGCGACGGGGATCTGGTGGGCACCTTCCTGCTGCGCTACTATGAGCAGGCAACCAGCATTCCCCGCGAGGTGGTGCTTGCCACTCAGCTTGAGGATGCCGCGGTTATCGCGGGCTGGCTCACCACCAGACTCGACTCGAAGCGGGGGGCCAAGGTTCGTCTGACCGTGCCAAGCAGAGGCGAGCGGCACGAACTGCTGGAGCTTGCACAGCGCAACGCCAAACACAGCCTCATGCGCTACAAGGTGCGCACGCGCTATGATGAGGAGCGCAAGAACGCCGCCCTGCTCCAGCTCGAGAGCGCGCTTGCCCTGCCCGCGGCACCCCTGCGCATCGAATGCTTCGATATCTCGACCATCCACGGCAAGCATTCCGTTGCCTCGATGGTGGTGTTCACGGCGGGCGGTCCCGATAAAGCGCAGTACCGTCGTTTCAAGGTGCGGCTCGATACGGGTGAGGCAAACGATTTCGCCATGATGAGCGAGGTTTTAGGGCGTCGCTATGCACCCGAGCGCATGGCGGACGAGCGCTTTGGCAAACGCCCCGACCTGCTCATCGTCGACGGCGGTAAACCTCAGCTTACAGCTGCGCTTGATCAACTGGCTGCCCTGGGGCTCGACATCCCGGTGGCAGGTCTGGCAAAACAGGATGAGGAGCTGTTCGTGCCCTGGCAGGAGCGTGAGCCCGTGGTTTTGCCAAGCGGGTCTGCCGCGCTCTATCTAGTCAAGCAGATACGCGACGAGGCGCATCGCTTTGCCATCACCTATCACCGCGAACTGCGCGGCAAGGCCATGACGGCGAGCGCCCTCGATGACGTGGTAGGACTCGGTGCCAAACGCAAGAAGCTTTTGCTCAGGGCCTTTGGCTCGCTCAAACACATACGAGCCGCCAGCGTCGATGAGCTTGCCGCCATCAAAGGCATACCCCGCGCCGTAGCCGAGGAAGTTTGTGCCGTCTTAGCCCAGCAGCAACAGGAATGATGTCCGGAATGGCACCCGGAATGCTGTTTGCTTCTGTGTAGTTTTCATGGGTGTGCCTTTCGCGACGAACTGCGCCCTTCCTTCTCAGCGGCGGTATTTTGCTATAATACTGGGTATGTCCGCGAGTATCCAAGGGGTGATTTATGTCGATTCGCGCGCGCCTTATCCTGACCTTTACCTTGTGCCTCTGCGTTGCCTGCGGGGGGATAGCCTATATAGCCTTTAATTCCGCTCGGGCTGCCTCAGTGAAGTCGTTCGACGAGCTTGCCGTCAGTCAGCTTGAACGCGTGGACGAGCGCATCAACACCTTCCTTGAGCCGGGCATCATGAGTGCCCGCTATCTTGCGACGCTTGACCTGGTATGCGATTCGCGGGAAAAACTGACCAGCTATACCGATACCACGGAGGATACGCCCCTGCGCTATGGGGATTTTCCGGCCTACGAGCAGGCGATCTATGACGAGTTTGTCAGGGTCTTTGCCTCAAACGACAACTACGATCTGGTGTTTTTGGCAAACGATGACGGGCAATACGCCCAGGCGCCTGATGGGCTGTATAAACTGGCAGGCTATGATCCCCGTGTTCGCCCGTGGTATGTGGAGGCAATGGCAAGCACGGATGAGGTCACCATCGCCACACCCTACCAGACAACAACCACCGGTAACCTGGTGACCAGTATCGTGGTCAAGACCTACGACGCGGACAACGAACCGCTTGGCCTTTTGGGTATCGACTACCGGCTGGAGACACTTACCAGCGACCTCTATGCCCGCAGCATCCTCGAAACAGGCTATCTGGTGGTGTTTGACAGGAACGGGCGGATCATCGTGGACGGGCATCACCCAGAGTACGTCAGCTTGCCACCCATTGACTATCCCGATATCCGTAAGGCCATGGCAGAGCAACCAGATGGTGTCCTGGATGGAGTGGGCGAGCGCGGGGTCGATGAGCACATCGTGCTGCACACCATGGAGAGCACGGGCTGGAAGCTGGCGGTGGTCTTTGACAGAAGTGAGATGGAGGCATCGTCCTTCGACCTTCTGCGCACCATCCTCTATGCCACGGTGGCTGCCCTTCTCCTCAGCTTTATTATTGTCTTCTTTTTGGCACGTGGTATTGTGCGTCCTATCGAGCAGCTCATTGAGGCGTCTGAGATCATCTCAAGCGGCGAGTACGGAGCCTCGGAGAAAACCATACACAGCCTGCATCAGAAGCTCAACGTCACGGGGCGGGGCGAGAGCAAGAAACTGGCGCAGGCACTGCATTCGATGGTGGATACGCTTCAGAAGCGGATCGAGGGCGAGGCGGCAGCCAATCGGGCAAAATCCGAATTCCTGGCCAACATGAGCCATGAGATGCGCACGCCCATGAACGCGATCATAGGGATGACCACCATCGCCCGTTTTGCCGATACAACGGAGGAAAAGGACGAGTGCCTAGGTAAGATAGAGGCCGCTTCGAAACACCTGTTGGGTGTCATCAACGACGTGTTGGATATGTCCAAGATCGAGGCACGCAGGTTCGAGCTCTCACGTGCCCTGTTTCGTTTCGACCAGATGCTGCAAAAGGTGCAGACGATCAACAGCCATCGCGTTGAGGAGAAGCACCAGCGCTTCACCATCAACACCGACACGGCGATTCCTGCCGTATTGCTGGGCGACGAGCAACGCCTTGCGCAGGTCATCACCAATCTGCTGTCAAACGCCGTCAAATTCACGCCGGAGTGGGGCTCGATCCAGCTGAACTGCACGCTTCTCTCAAAGGCGGATGACTGGTGTGTCCTGCAGTTCGAGATCATCGACACGGGGATCGGCATAAGCGAGGAGCAGCAAAAGCGGCTCTTCACCTCGTTTGAGCAGGCAGATGCCGGCATCACTCGCCGGTATGGCGGCACGGGCCTGGGGCTGGCCATCTCAAAGCAGATAGTGGAGTTGATGCAGGGTACGATTTGGATGAAATCCGAGCTGGGCAAGGGTTCGACCTTCTTCTTCACGGTCGAGCTGGACATCGGCACAGAGAAGCAGCTGTCCGGGGAGCAGCCAAAGCGCGCGCTTGAGGACGGATCCTTTGGCGATTCGATGGATTTTGCGGGTCACACCATCCTGTTGGCGGAGGATGTCGAGGTCAACAAGGAGGTCGTCTGTGGGTTGTTGAAGCCCACGGCGCTCACCATCGACTGGGCGCACGACGGAGCAGAGGCACTCGCGATGTTCAAGCAGGATCCCGAGCGCTACGAGATGATCTTCATGGACGTGCGGATGCCCGGGATGGACGGCTATGAGGCAACGCGCAACATCCGTGCTCTTCCCCTCGCATACGCTCGCAGCATACCCATAGTCGCCATGACAGCCAACGTGTTTCGCGAGGACATCGAGCAGGCATTGGCGGCCGGCATGAACGCTCACGTTGGCAAGCCGCTCAACCTCGAAGAGGTTCTCCGGATGCTGAGGATATACCTGCGCCGCTCCCAGTAGTCTGATTCGACAATAGAGGAGCAATAGAGGTCCAAGGCGATTGTGCATTCAAGACCTCGGCCTTTCTGCTACACTTGAAACACGCAGTTCAGAAGACTACGGCGAAGGAGACAAGCCATGGATGCACAGTTAGAAACGGCGCTCCCGGAAGACGCGGCAGCAGGGCCCGACCTTGTTATCATCACCGGCATGTCCGGCGCCGGACGCACTGAAGCCATGCATACCTTTGAGGATATGGGCTATTTCTGCATCGACAATCTACCGCCCAAACTGCTCATTAATCTGGTATCGCTTGCGGGGCTTCCCGCTGGTGGTAGCCGCAAGCTGGCGGTTGTATGCGACCTGCGCGCTAAGGAGTTCTTTCCCGAGCTTAAGGTGGAGCTCACCCATATCGCTGAGGCGGGTCTTTCCTTCACTGTCATCTTCCTCGATTCGCGCGACGATGCCCTGCTTGCACGCTTCAAGGCGAACCGCCGCCGGCATCCACTCTGCGAGGGCGGCATGACCATTACGGCTGGCATCCAGCGCGAGCGCGAGCTGCTCAGCGAGGCGCACGAGATGGCCAACTTCGTCATCGAGACCTCGGAGCTCGAGCCGCGCGAGCTGCGCAAACAGATACGCGCGATATTCTCCCAACAGACCGACCAAGAAAGCCTGCGTGTCTCGGTGTTCTCGTTCGGCTTCAAACACGGTACCCCTTTCGACGCCGACATCGTCATCGACGTGCGTTTCTTGCCCAACCCCTACTACGAGGCGGATCTGCGGGCGCTCACCGGTCTTGACCAGACGGTCTGCGACTTTGTGCTCAACCGCGACGAGACGCAGCGTTTTATCACGAGTTGGCACGCCCTGCTTGACGTGATCATGCCGGGCTATGTGGCTGAGGGCAAGCAGAACCTCTCCATCGGCGTGGGCTGCACGGGCGGTCAGCACCGCAGCGTGGTTCTGGCGGAGGACACCGGCTCCTACCTCAGGCAGTCGGGTTATCTCACCACCACGACGCACCGTGACCTTGCCCTGGCCGAGGTCTCTTAAGCAGGGGAGAAGACCGTGGGCTTATTCAACAACGCAACTCCCCCTGCCCTGTGCAACCTTAAGGCAGTCGTCATTGGCGGCGGAACCGGAGCGCCGGTGAGCATCAAGGCGCTTCTGGCGCTCGGTGTGCAGACGAGCGCGGTGGTTGCCATGGCGGACGACGGCGGCTCCTCGGGTATGCTGCGCGAGCATACGGGCAAGGTGCCCCCGGGCGATATCCGCAAGTGCCTGATTGCCATGGCTGCCAGCCCCGATGGCGCATGGGCGCGCGCCTTCAAACAGCGTTTCAACTACGTGAACGACCACACCCTGGGCAACTTGATGCTTACGGCGCTCACCGACGCAACGGGCTCGTTTCCCGAGGCTATCCGTCTGTGCGAGGAGCTGCTTGATGCACAGGGGCGGGTCTATCCCTCCACGCTTGAGAGCGTGGTGCTCAAGGGGGTGACCCGCGATGGGCGTCGCCTTAACGGACAGGCGACCATCTGCGCGTCCGATACGGCGCTTGAATCCGTCTCGCTTACTCCTGCGGCACCGCTGGCCTACCAACCGGCGCTTGCTGCGCTGCGCGCCGCCGACCTCATCGTGTTGGGACCGGGCTCACTGTTCACCTCCATCATACCCAACCTTCTGGTGCCCGGCGTGCTTGAGGCGATTGCCGCGAGCAGGGCGCGAACCGTCTTTCTCTGCTCCCTTGCCGACATGCAGGGTGAGACCTGGGGGCTCACGAGTGCGGAGCTGGTGGAGGCCCTGCTCTACCACGGTATGCGGGGCCTGCTCGACTATGTGGTGGCGCATCAGGATCCCACCGTGGCACGCAAGCCAGGCACCATCACGGCGATGTTCGAGGCGGTGGGGCCGGATACGGTCGCGCCTGCTGTGCCGCCCGCGCCAGCACAGCAGGGGAGCATCCGACGCGTGGCGATCGACGATGAGCTCGCGCAGCAGATACGGGCACAGGGGCCGCAGTTGCTTATCCGCAATCTGGTTGACCCCATACGACCCACATGGCATGATATGAATGCTCTGTCAGAGGTACTCGAGGGGGTCTTACGGGCGTGTCCTTCACCGCAGAAGTAAAAGACGAGCTCTCGCGCATCGAGCCCGAGCATGCTGCCTGCAAGAAGGCGGAGCTCTCCGCGCTTATCCGCATAGAGGGCAAGCTCTCTGGCAAGTATCGCCTTGAGATAACCACAGAAACCGCACCGGTCGCTCGCACTGCCGTGCGGCTTTTGCATGACATCTATAAGCTCAAGACCGAGATCACCACGCGCAAAAGCGTGCTGCATAAGACCTATAACTACCTGATTACCGTGCCTGCCCAACTGGGACTTGAGGATGCGATTCGCGATATGGGCATCATCTCGCCTTCGGGCCTGGAGCTGGGCATCGACCCCTCACTTGCAAAGAAGCCCTGCTGCACGGCATCGTATCTGCGCGGTGCCTTCTTGGGTGGCGGCTTTATCTCGGATCCACGGGGCGACTTCCATTTTGAGCTCACCTGCGGGCACGAGGCGCTGGCAAACGGCCTGGTGGCTCTGCTCACCAAATCCTCCATCCCGTCACGCACGCAGAGACGCCGCGGCAACTACATCGTCTACATCAAAGGCGCCGAGCCCATCCTCGATTTTCTGGCCTTGGTGGGTGCCCACCGCAGTATGCTCGCGATGGAGAACGTGCGTGTCACCAAGTCGGTACGCAACGATGTGAACCGTCGTCTGAACGCCGAGATGGCCAATCAGGCCAAGTCGATCGACGCTTCGCTCGAGCAGGTCAAGGCCATCCGCTTGCTTATCGAGAAACGGGGTATCGACTCGCTGCCGCCTGCGCTTCAGGAACTGGCACGCCTGCGCCTTTCGCACCCTGAAGTTTCCCTTAGGGAGTTGGGGGAGCTGGCCAAGCCCCCACTCTCCAAGTCTGCCGTGTATCATAGAGTCAGAAGAATCGAGGCGATTGCACAGGAGTATCTTGCGAGCAACTAGTTTCAAAGGGGCTGCACATCCGGTAGGGCAAAATCGGTGGTACGGTGAAAGGTCGAACAGCACAGTGTGCTGTTCGAGGCTGAGCGAGCCTGCGAGCCAGCCTGGTGAGATGGTGAACGCAGGAATTGTACGGAACATTGGTGCAGGTGAAAGGAGAATACGGTGACTGTCAAGGTTGGAATCAACGGGTTCGGTAGGATTGGCAGGCTGGCGTTATACGCCATGATCAATGATCCCAGCATCGAGGTGGTCGCGGCAAACGACCTAAAGGATCTGCCTACAGCAGCGCATCTGCTCAAATACGATTCAGTCCATGGACGCCTGTTTGATTCCGTTGAGGTCGCCGATGGTGGGCTTCTCATAAACGGTACCTTTCTTAAAGCATTGAGCAACAGGGATCCCCTGCAACTGGGTTGGGGCGAGCTGGGTGTCGAGCTGGTGGTCGAAGCAACCGGGCGTCTTAATGACGCAACCAAGGCGCAGGCCCACATCGACGCGGGAGCACAGAAGGTCCTGATAACTGCGCCCGCCAAAAACGAGGACATCACCATAGTGATGGGTGTCAACGATGGATTGTATGACCCCGCCAAACACCACATCGTGTCCAATGCCTCATGCACGACCAATTGTCTGGCGCCTTTTGCCAAGGTGCTGCTCGACAATTTTGGCATCAAGCGTGGTTTCATGAATACCGTGCACAGCTATACCAAAGACCAGCTCATCTTGGACGCGCCTCACAAGGATCTGCGGCGAGCACGCGCGGCGGCGCTCAGCATCATCCCCACCACCACCGGCGCCGCCAAGGCGGTCTCGTTGGTGCTGCCCGAGCTCAAGGGCAAGCTTGACGGCATGTCGACCCGTGTGCCCACGCCCGATGGCTCGATGGTCGACCTGGTGGTCGAGCTGGAGCGCGAGACCACGGCAGAAGAGATCAACGCCGCCATGAAGGCCGCCGCGGAAGGCCCCCTCAAGGGCATCCTCGAATATACGACCGACCCGATTGTCTCCGTCGATGTCATCGGTAATCCCCACTCATCTGTCTATGATGCCGCTCTCACCATGGTTTTGGGCGGCACCGGCACCCTTGCCAAGTGCATCGCCTGGTACGACAACGAGCTGGGTTATTCGATGCGCGTGGCAGATTTAGCAAAACTCATGTCAGGCTCCCTGTAAGCGGTAGCTTGAACCTCAGGCAGAACCTGGATGTGCTCACGGAGCAAAACACGCTCCGTGCATCTGGGGTCTGTTTTCAGCCCAACCCACTCACAAGAACTTTGAAGATTAGGAGTACTGTATGCAGACGATAGACAAGGCCGCTGTTGCCGGCAAGCGGGTCTTGATGCGTGTCGATTTCAACGTACCCATCGCTGACGGCACGGTCACCGACGACACCCGTATCCGCTCTTCTCTCCCTACTATCGAACACCTGCTCAAGGAGGGAGCCAGTGTCATCCTGTTGGCGCATCTGGGGCGTCCCGAGGGCGACGGTTATGAGAAGGAATACTCGATGGCACCGGTTGCGCGTGTGCTGGGCAGGCTCATCGACCGCGATGTGAAGCTCGTTGCGCATATAGCCGATGAGGAGACCCACAAGGCGGCAGAAACGCTTGTGCCCGGCGAGGTCATGATGCTTGAGAACCTGCGCTTCGATCCGCGCGAGAAGCAAAACGACGAAGCCTTCGCGCGTGAGCTTGCCTCACTGGCAGACCTCTACGTCAACGATGCCTTTGGTGCCGCGCATCGCGCACATGCCTCGATGGCGGCCGTCACTGAGTTTCTCCCCAGCTATGCCGGTTTTCTGCTGGCCGCGGAGGTCGACTACCTCGGTCATATGCTCGAGGCGCCCGAGCGCCCCTTTGTTGCCATCCTGGGTGGCTCCAAGGTCTCCGACAAGATACAGGTCATCGACTCGCTGCTCGATGTGGTGGACGTCCTCATCATCGGCGGCGCCATGTGCTTCACCTTTTTGCTGGCAAAAAGCTACAGTGTGGGCATCTCGCTCAAGGAGGAGGAGTGGGTCGATCCCGCGGCTGCCATGCTCAATAAGGCAGCGGAGAAGGGCGTCAAGCTCCTGTTGCCCGTAGATGTCATCGCGGCTGAAAGCCTTACCGAGGGTGCGACGAGCAGAGTGTATGATGTTGACGAGATACCCGACGACCTGATGGGTCTAGATGTTGGCCCCGTGACCTGCGAGCTTTTTTCAAAAGAGATCGCCGCAGCGCACACGGTATACTGGAACGGCCCGATGGGCGTGTTTGAGCTCAAGCATTTTGAGAATGGCACCCGGCAGATCGCCCGCGCCGTTGCCAAGAATGAGGCAGCAACCACCGTGATAGGTGGCGGCGACAGCATCGCTGCCGTCAAGAAGTTTGGCTACGAGGAGCAGGTAACCTTCATCTCGACCGGAGGTGGCGCGTCGATGCGCATGCTCGAAGGCAAGCCCCTGCCCTGCGTAGAGGCCCTCAAACGAGAGGTTTGACATGACACGAAAGCCACTGATCGCCGGCAACTGGAAGATGAACAAGACCACGGTCGAGGCGGCGTCGCTCAGTCAGGACATCGCCTACAACTATCACGACTCCCTCGACGACGCGGACATCGTGCTCTGCCCGCCGTTCATCGACCTCAAAACGGTCAACACCGTATTGACCTTCGACCACTCCAAGATCAAGCTCGGTGCTCAGGATGTCTATTGGGAGAAGCCCGGGCCGTACACCGGCGCGATCGCCCCAAACATGCTCAAGGAGGTGGGGTGCAGCTACTGCATCGTGGGTCACTCCGAGCGTCGTGAGTTCTTTGGCGAGACCGACCAAGACATCAACCGCAAGATACGTGCGCTGCTTGAGGTGGGCATACGCCCCATCGTCTGCTGCGGCGAGAACCTTGAGCTGCGCGAGGCGGGAGAGGCGCTTGCCTTTGTGGTCAGCCAGGTCAAAGCTGCCCTGGCTGATATCCCGGCAGCGTTGGCAAAGACCCTCGCGCTTGCCTACGAGCCCATCTGGGCCATCGGCACCGGACGAACCGCGACACCCGAGGCCGCGGAGGAGGTCTGCTGTGCCCTGCGTGCCTGCCTTGCACAACGGTACGGCGCTGACGTAGCCGATCAGATCCGGATCCTCTATGGTGGCTCCCTCAAGGCAGAGAACGCCGCGCACTTCTCACCGCAGCCCAACATCGACGGCGGCTTGATAGGCGGAGCTGCGCTCGATGCCCGGAACTTCATCGACCTGGCAAAGGCCTTTGTATGAGAACACCTGCTCTTTTGGCGATACTCGATGGTGTTGGCATCGCCACGCCCTGTGCCACCAACGCGCTCAGCAGCGCTCAGGCTCCCTTTTTGCACGAGCTCTTCTCCGATACCACCTACCCTTGCCGTTGCCTCATCGCCGCGGGACGTGACGTAGGCTTACCCGAGGGGCAGATGGGCAACTCGGAGGTGGGGCATCTCAACATCGGAGCGGGTAGGGTTGTGCATCAGGAACTGACGCGCATTGATCTGGCAATGGAGGATCGCTCGCTGTTTAACAATGAGCTGTTGTGCGCGGGCTTTGAGGCCGCGCGCGCGCAGGGCACGACCGTGCATTTTATGGGCCTGCTCTCGGATGGGGGCGTGCACAGCCACGTCAGCCATCTGTACGTGCTTGCAATCATGGCGGCAAAAGCTGGTGTCACGCGCATACGCCTGCACGCGTTTTTAGACGGGCGCGATGTAGCGCCCACCATCGGCCGCCACTTCATCTCCGGCACCGAGAAATTCTGCGAGCAGCTTAACACGGAGTACCCCGGGCTTGATGCGCGGATCGGCTCCATCAGTGGTCGCTACTACGCCATGGACCGCGACAAACGCTGGGAGCGTGTCGAGCGCGCCTGGAAGGTATTGGTGACAGAGCCAGCGGATCAGCCCCAACAAGACAGGGAGCAGGCAGCGCCAAAAGCCTCCCCCTGCCGCGCCGAGCAACCCCGTTCTGGCAATCTTGCAGCCCTTGTCCAGGCCTCCTACGACGCTGGCATCACCGACGAGTTCTTTGAGCCCGTTTGTCTCGATGCGCGCGGCATCCAGGATGGCGATACCGTTGTCTTCTTCAACTTTCGCCCCGACCGTGCGCGTGAACTCACGCGCGCCTTCCTCGACCCCGCCTTCGATGGGTTTGAGCGCCCCTTTGTGCCCAAGGTCACCTACCTTTGCATGACGGAGTACGATCCCGCCTTCGAGGCTGAACTGGGCGCGGGCGTGGTCTTTGCCAAGAGCTTCCCTGCCAATGTGCTGGCGGACTATCTGGCCTCGCTCGGCCTGCGTCAGCTGCATATCGCCGAGACCGAGAAGTACGCGCACGTGACCTTCTTCCTCAACGGTGGCGTTGAGGCGCCCAAGCCTGGCGAGCAGCGCGTCCTTATCCCCAGCCCCAAGGTGGCGACCTACGATCTCAAGCCTGAGATGAGCGCGCCTGCGGTAGCCGCTGCCCTGGTCGAGGCCATCAACAACGATGCCGCCGATGTCTACATCGTCAATTTCGCCAATGGCGACATGGTGGGGCACACGGGCGTGCTGCCCGCAGCCATCAAGGCCATCGAGGCGGTCGATAACAACCTCAAGCGCGTCATCGATGCCCTGCTGGCAAAAGGTGGCGTCGCGCTTGTCACCGCCGACCACGGCAACGCCGAGAAGATGACCGACGAGGCAGGCAACGCCTTTACCGCCCACACAACGGCCCCCGTGCCTTTGGCGCTTATAGCGGCGCACGCAGACCAGCGACCCGTGGATCTCGAGCGCGAGCAGCCTGCCCGTCTCGCCGACATCGCCCCCACGCTTCTTGACCTGATGGAACTCCCCATTCCCTCCGAGTGGACCGGCCGCTCCCTTCTCGTCCGCGGCTGAACCCGCAGCTGAGCCCGCAGCTGGCGCAGACTACCGGCTAAGCATTTCTCCGCGAAGGGCGCGACCCTATACGTCCACGCCGAGGAAGAACTTGGCGATAAGACCGATGATAAACGAGATTGCAGCCACACTCAGGCTGATGGCGGCCATCTGCCCAAAGCGGCTCCAGAAGGGGAGTGATTTGGCAACCGCTATGTAATAGTTGAAGAAGAAGATAACGGCAATGACGGCCGTCAACATAATGACAAAAGCCTCGATGTAGAGGCTCTCATCAAGCAGCAGGTAGGGCAGCACCAGGATGACAACCGTTATCAGATAGGCTATGCCGGTATAGAGAGCGGCCTTGAATGCGTTGGGGTTGCCATTCTCCCGCTCAGCCAGGTAATTCGAAGCACCCATGCTCAGCGTTGCCGCGATGCCAGTGATGATGCCTGCCAGCGCCACAACACGGGTGTTTGCCAGGGCAAAGGTCAGGCCGGCTATGGTGCCCGTGAGTTCGACCAGGGCATCGCTGAGACCCAAGACAATGGCACCCACATAGTGCAGCCGCTCCTCATCGAGCAGGGTGATGAGCCTGTCCTCGTGGCTCTGCTCGTGAGCGATTATCTCCTCGATCTCGGGTATCCTGCCGCGGTATTCCTCGTAGTGCGCGACAGCCTGCGTCTCGCCTTTCTCCATGAGCTTGATCACAAAGGTGTAACCGAGGATGAGGCCGAGCAGGGAATACCACAGCGACTTGAGCCTTTGGGGCTGCACGGTTGCCCCGGTGTAGGAGTGCCAGATGCGCTCGTGCTCAAGCTCGTCATCAGCGATCTGTTGGAGAAGCGCGCTATTGGCAGGATCCTTCTCGCTGCGGGCGAGGCGACGGTAGACCAGATGATCCGTCGCCTCGGTCGCCTGAAAGCGCAGCAGTGCCTGCCTGGTTGTCTCGTCGATCGCTACTGGCATTTGCCCCTTATCGCTCCTTATCTACCTGCCCTCAGCTCGGGCTGCCTGATATTCGGCTATGAGCTTCTTGGCAATATCGCCGGGAACCTCCTCATAACCCTCGAGCTCGAGTGTGTAGCTGCCGCAACCACGGGTGAGCGAGCGCAGATCGCGCGAGTAGGTCACAACCTCGGCGTAGGGCACGCGCGCCTTGACCACGTTTTGGCCGGTAGCGCTCTCGCCCATGCCGGACACACGCCCGCGGCGGGTTGAGAAGTCGCCCATGATGGTACCGGCGTACTCGCTGTCAACGGTGACTTCGATGTTGGCCATCGGCTCCAGCAGGTAGGGATCCGCCTTCTCGCAGGCGGCGCGGAAGCCCAAGCGCCCCGCCAACTTGAATGCCATCTCGTTTGAGTCAACGGCATGATAGGATCCGTCGTATACGGCGCACTTGATGTCGACCATGGGGTAGCCGGCCAAGAAGCCCTCGACCATCGCGTCGTGCACGCCCTTATCAACAGCGGGGATAAAACCGCGCGGTATCTTGCCGCCCACTATCTCGTCGAGGAACTCATAGCCGCCTCCGGGGTTGGGCTCAAGGCGCACCCAGCAGTCACCAAACTGACCGGCACCGCCGGTCTGTTTCTTGTGGCGACCCTGCGCCTGCGCGGTCTTGCGGATGGTCTCGCGGTAGGGGACGCGCACCTCGAGGAGTTTGGCCTCCACACCGTTGCGCTCGCGCATGCGGGAGAGCAGGAGCTCGACCGCGCCCTCACCCAGCGTGGTGAGGATGGTCTGGTGCGTCTCCTCATCGCGATGCAAGGTGATGCAGGGGTCGATTTCCGCGTTCTTTGCCAAGAAGTCGCCCAGCTTGTCCTCGTCCTTCTTGTTGGCTGCCTCGATAGCCACAGGATACAGCGGCTTAGGAAAAGGCAACGGCGCGATCTGTACCTTGCCGGAGGTCGAAAGCGTGTCGCCGGTATGTACCTCGGTGAGCTTGGGGATGACCACGATGTCGCCGGCACGGGCCGCCTTGACATCGGCCGTCTCTTTGCCGGTCATCACGTAGATATGCGCGATGCGATCCTTCTTGCCGGTTGCGGCATCGATCAGCTCAGTGCCGGGCTCAATAACGCCGCTGATGACCTTCAAGAAACTCAGGCGTCCCACAAAGGCATCGCTCATGGTCTTGAACACGAAGCCCGCGGGCTCAGCGGTCTCATCGATATGCACCTCGCCGCCGCCAACCGTGGGGATAGGACCGTGCGCATCGGGAGCAGGGAAGTAGGTCACGATGTCATCGAGCAGGCTCTCGATGCCCTGCTCGATAAGGGTGCTGCCCACAAACACGGGGATGAACAGCTCCTGCGTGATGGCCTTGCCCAGCAAGCTCTCAAGCTCCTCTTGCGTCAGCTGTTCCTCGCCGTCCAGATACTTCATCATCAGATCGTCGTCGGCCTCGGCAACCAGGTCGCAGAGTTTGTCGCGCGCTGCCTGGGCAGCGACAAGATAGTCAGCGGGGATATCCTCGATCTTCTCCGCACCGTCTTTAAAATAGCGCGCCTTCATGCGCAGCACGTCCACAACGCCCTTGAAATCCTTGTCGACTCCGAGGGGGATGGTCACGGCACCCACGCGCTGGCCATACTGCTTGACCAAGGCATCGAAGGCGGCGTCCCAGTTGGCGTTCTCGCGGTCGATGTGGTTGATGAAGATGGAGCGGCACAGGCGCTCGCGCTCGGCCTCGTTCCAGAGTTTGTTGGTGTTGATCTGTGGACCGGCCACGGCGTCGACCACGAACATGGCCATCTCGGCGGCCTCCATGGCAGCGATGGTGTCGCCCAAAAAGTCGTCTGACCCGGAGGTATCCAGCACATTTATCTTAAAACCCTTATGGGGTATGGGGGCAAGTGAGGTTGCGATGGTAAACTGACGCTTGATTTCCTCGGGGTCGTAATCGAGGTTCGATTTGCCGTCGTGGGTGGTGCCTAGACGCGTGGTCTTGCCAGAAAGATGAAGCATGGCCTCTGCCAGGGAGGTCTTACCTGCCCCATCCTGACCTACAAGGACGATGTTACGGACCTGTTCTGTGCT
>JAITTM010000214.1 GCA_031286975.1 Coriobacteriales bacterium | reverse complement strand
AACATCGCCGCCTGCCAGGCCGGTCTTTCGGGAATATGTCATTAGGTGGATTATACGACAGCCAGTAAGAAGCTGATGCCCGGGCAAGTCTATCAGGTCAGATTTGCAAGTGGGGATTTAATTCAAATACATCTTCCTGTCACGCTGTAGGCAGGTATGTCCAATCCCTCATCAGACATACGCTCGGCTCGTCCTCTCCCGGCACGAGGCGAAATACGCACTCGTTAAATACCGTGCGCCCATCGTCTATCTCCATGCCGTATGTTTTGGAGAAACGGCCTTCGAGGTTGGCTGTGATGCAGCGCAGTTTTTGAAGTGCTTCACGCTGCGATCCCGTGATAACTTTCGGGTCGATGCTTCTTTTCAGCGCGCACAGCGATTTGTATAGCTGTACCTCGGTGCGGTAGGGACGCAGATATTCATCAAGCCTGCCGCAGAATACGGCGGCATACGCTACTTTTGACAGTGTCTCCTTATGTAGCGCATCTCGGCAAACACCCCGATAACGGTTACGACAAAGAGCGGTGCAACATACGGCAGCACCTCATCTTCAGAAAGTACCCCGATTTCTGCCTGATGGATTCCGTAGGCCATCAACACCGTTGCCGCGCTCACAACAAGCAGCAACACTCCCATAGAACGGCACAGCTTTTCTGTGTCGATCCGGGCCTTCTCCTCTTTTGACGCTGTGTTGTAGCCGGCAATCAGCCACGCGCCCTTACCAAAGAGCAGCGCGATGCCCAAAACAATCAACAAGGCCGCAAAAACTACAACAAAAATCCACACGACGCACCTCCTGTCTTCACGGGCTCATCCCGCCTTGGGAAAGCTGACGGTCACGCTGGTGCCGGCACCGGGGGAGCTGAGCAACTGAAGGTCGGCACCGTGGAGCAGTGCGCCGTGCTTGACGATGGCCAGCCCTAGCCCCGTACCGCCGGTTTGCCGCGAGTGGGTCTTATCCACACGATAGAAGCGCTCAAATATCCGCTCCTGATCCTCCGCCGCGATGCCAATGCCGGTATCAGTGACGCGCAGCTCAGTCGCGGTGTCAGTGCTGATGAGGGTCACGGTCACTGAGCCGCCCTCGGTGTTGTAGCGAATGGCGTTCTCGCAGAGGTTGTAAAGCATGCTCTCCAGGGTGGGGCGCGTTCCAAAGACCTGCGCATCGCCTGTAGCCTCCAGGTGAAAACGGATGTTGTGCTGGTCGGCAAAGGGAGCCAGGCGGTCGATGCAGTCTGAGGCGAGTGCGCGAAGATCGACGAGCTCGACCTTCTCCGCGGTGTTTGCTGCTGCGCTCGCGCCAAGCTCATCGAGCTGCGCCAGCACCAGCACATCCTCAACCAGCTGTTGCAGATGGCGAGCCTCGGTGTAGATCAGATCGGAGAAATACGGGACGTCGCTGGCTGCCACCTGCCCGGTCTTCATCAGCTCGGCGTAGCCGGAGATCACCGTCAGGGGCGTCTTGAGCTCGTGGGAGACATTCGCGGTCAACTCGCGGCGCGCGCGCGCGGCCTCTTCAACCTGCGCAGCGATTGCCTGGCGCTGGGCCTCCATCCGTTGCAGCAGGGGATCCAGCTCCTCGTAGACCCGGTTATCGAGCGGGGCATCGAGGTTGAGCGTCAACAGGGGAGCCGCCAGCCGTCGCGCCAGCTGGCGGGCGACGACCAGGGCAACCGCAATCATCAGCAGGACGATGCAGAGCGCCGGCAGATAGAGCGCGTTGAGGATCTGGAGCATATGGTTTTGGGTGGTGGCCAGACGCAGGACGCTGCCGTCGCTGAGCTTCAGGGCGTGGTAGAGGCTTACCTCGCCCAGTGTCTCTGAATAGCGGGTGGCGCTCCCTTCGCCCGCGCTCAGCGCCGCGATGACCTCGGGGCGGTCGCTGTGGTTTTCTTGCGCGCCGCGGCTGTCATAGAGCACGGAGCCGTTGGGGGCGATCTGGGTGACGCGGACGTTAGCAGTACCGAGGCCCAGTGCTGCGATAGTGCTGGCGGGTGCGAGCCTGCTGCTGGCGACGACGGCGTTGTCACTGGTGCCGCTGGTAGGTGCGCCCGCATCGCCCGCGCCCGCGCCCACGTCACCGCCGCTGGCGGGTGCAGCAAACGCACCCTCATCGGCTTCGAGAGCCTGTTTGAGCAGATGAGTGTCGTCCGCAAGGGCTTGGGCCGATTCGCGTTGCAGCGTGTCGGTCAGCGCCCAGTATGCAAAGCCAAAGCCCGCCAGCACAAAGGCCAAGGTGACGGAGAACACCGCCCAGAAGATACGCTTACTCAATGAAGTCATGACTGCTCCGTCCCCTTGTCCCGCGAATATGCAAGCGCGATCTGAGCGCATTTGGGCGCAATCGATGTCCTTCTACGTGTCATCGCTCACCCGATAGCCCACACCGCGCACGGTCTGGATGATGCTCGCTCCTTCTCCCAATTTTTGCCGGAGTGTTTGGATATGTACGTCAACCGTGCGGGAATTGACCCCAAAGTCCCATCCCCAGATCGACTCCAGCAGGTGGTCGCGGGTAAAGACCAGATTGACGTTCTCCATCAAAAAGCGCAGCAGCTCGAACTCCTTGAAGGTCAAAGATACTGCCTGTTGCCCAACAAGCACCTGACGACGGTTTGGGATCAGCGCAACCGGGCCAACGTGCACAGCCTCGTCTTTCTGTGCGCTCTGTGTTGGCGAGGGGGTGGCTCCCGCCGCCGCCCCCCGTCTGAGCAGGGCATTCACCCGCGAAACCAGCTCCATCATGCCAAAAGGCTTGGTGAGATAATCGTCCGCGCCGCTGTCCAGACCTAAAACCACGTCATACTCGGCACTCTTGGCGGTGATCATCATCACGGGGATAAGCGCCGTCGCCGGTTGCGCACGCAGCTGCTTCAGTATCGCTATGCCGTCCTCCTCGGGCAGCATGATGTCCAGCAAGAAGAGCTCGGGGAGCAGCTCGGCGTTGGCTTTATAAAGTTGAGAAGCGCGCTCAAAACCCCTGACCTGAAGTCCGGCCTGCTCCAAGGCATAGACCGCAAGATTGCGGATATTCTCGTCGTCCTCAACATAATAGATCATTAGCCGAGTACCTCACCTTTGTAATAACCTGTCAGGGAGTATTCTACCCATTCTGCGATGTTTTGTGCGTGGTCGCCAATTCGCTCAAAGTATTTGGCTATCATCAGGCGGTCGATAGCCGTCTCGCTGTCGTATTCGCCTTTTTGGATAAGTTCGATCAGCTCCGAGCGCACGGTCATGAACAGATGATCGACTTTGTCGTCACCCTCGATGACCGCATGTGCCAGCTGCAGGTCGCCCTCGATAAGGGCGCTGATAGCTCCGCTTACCAGCCCAGTTGTTGCCTCAGCGAGCTGCGGCAGGTGGCCCGCATCGCCATCGTCGAGCGGGCTGTTGACCATCAGCACGATTTCGCAGATATCCGCGGTCTGATCGCCGATCCGTTCCATATCGGTGATCATCTTCAATGCGGCGGAGATAGCGCGCAGATCCCGGGCCACTGGCTGCTGCTGCAGCAGGAGTTTGATGCAGAGGGTCTCGATGTCGCGCTCCTTGCGGTTGATTTGCTCGTCAGATTCGATCACACGCCGCGCCTTGTTCCGGTCGTTTTTTGCCAAGGCAAAGGCGGCACCCTTCAGCGAGCGCTCAATCAAGGCGGCCATCTTGCGTAGCTCCTGGTTCAGCTGTCGTAGTTGCTCGTCAAAATGCTGTCGTGGGCTCATCGTTATCCAAACCTTCCTGTGATGTAGTCCTCAGTGCGCTTGTCTTCAGGCAGCGAGAACAGCTTGTCGGTTTTTGCGAACTCGACCATCTCGCCCAGCAAAAAGAAGGCAGTCTTGTCAGATATGCGCACGGCCTGCTGCATGTTGTGGGTGACGATGACGATGGTGTAGCGACTTTTGAGGTTGATGGCCAGATCCTCGATCTTGCCGGTCGATATCGGGTCGAGGGCCGAGGTAGGCTCGTCCATCAACAGGATCTCCGGCTCAACTGCCAGTGCGCGGGCGATGCAGAGTCGTTGCTGCTGTCCGCCAGAGAGGCCCAGGGCGTTGCGCTTGAGCCGATCTTTCATCTCGTCGAACAGGGCGGCGTCCCTCAGCGAGCGCTCGACAATCTGGTCAAGCTCGGCCTTTCGCTTAATGCCATGCGTTCGGGGGCCAAAGGCGATGTTGTCATAGACGCTCATCGGAAAAGGATTAGGCTTCTGAAAGACCATGCCCACCCTCTTGCGCAAAAGGTTGACGTCCATCTCACGGGAGAAGATATCCTCGCCATCGAGCCGCACCTTGCCCGTGATGCGGCAGCCCTCAACCAGGTCGTTCATCCGGTTGAGGGTCTTGATCAGCGTGGACTTGCCGCAGCCCGAAGGACCGATAAAGGCGGTGATCTCGTTGCTCAGGATATCCAGGTTCACGTTATAGAGTGCCTGAAAGTCGTCGTAAAAAAGGTTGAGGTTCTGAACGCACAGCTTGCTTGGCACGGAGGTTTGCGGCACTGCCACGGTAGCCTCAGTCATCGGTCTTTCCCTTCGTCAATCGGCGAGCGACCAGAGCCGAGAGTGTGTTGATCAGCAAGACGATGACCAGCAAAACAACGGCTGTCGCGTAGGTCTTATCAATATGCAAGCCTTCGCTTGCCAATACATACATATGCACGCTCAGTGTCCGTGCTGAATCGAAGACACTACCGGGGAGCTCAGCAACGGTGCCCGCGGTAAAGATCAGGGCGGCACTCTCGCCAACGATTCTGCCAATACCGAGGATGACGCCCGCCAAGATACCCGGCATCGCCGAGGGTAGCAGGATCAAAAAGACCGTGCGCAGGCGCCCGGAGCCAAGGCCAAAGCTGCCCTCGCGGTAGGCATCCGGCACCGCCTTCAGGGCTTCCTCGGTGGTGCGCATGATGATGGGCAGTATCATGATCGCCAGCGTAAACGACCCCGCCAGCAGGCTGATGCGCCAACCCAATGCCGTAACAAAGAAGAGGAGCCCAAACAGTCCGTAGACAATCGAGGGAATGCCGGTCAGCGTCTCGGCGGTGATGCGCACGATGCCCACCAGCTTGTTGCCCCGCCCTGTGTATTCAACCAGATAGATTGCCGCGCCCAAGCCAAGCGGCAGCGCCAGCGCCAAAGAAAGCGCGGTCATCAGCAGGGTGTTAATCAGCGCTGGCATCAAGGAGACGTTATAAGGGGTGTAGGTCAGCTCGAAGAGGTCGAGGCTGATGTGGGGGACACCCATCGCTAGAATGTAACCAACGATGAAGAGCAGCACACCCACCGTGACAGCCGCCCCGAGGTAGACCAGGCCGCGAAGCACCAGGGAGTGAATCCGAGAGCGGTGCCGGTATCTGGCCTCGCCCCCCGCTTGCTTGGTAATCTTGTCGTTCATAGTCGCGCCCTTCTTTTGAGCACGGAGAAGAGCAGGTTAATGATCAGGATGAAGACGAAGAGCACAACGGCGGTGGCGATCAGGGCACCTCGGTGGAGGTCAGCCGCGTAGCCCATCTCCAGGACGATATTGCCGGTGAGGGTGCGGGCACCGTCGAGGATGCTTGCGGGAATGCGCGCCTGGTTACCGATGATCATCACCACGGCCATTGTCTCGCCGATGGCGCGGCCAACGCCTAAGATGACGGCCGCCATGATCCCCGAGAGCGCCGCGGGCAAA
The DNA here is from genome assembly GCA_031286975.1 of Coriobacteriales bacterium. Taxonomy (GTDB): domain Bacteria; phylum Actinomycetota; class Coriobacteriia; order Coriobacteriales; family UBA8131; genus JAITTM01. Next base: position 8,508 of record JAITTM010000214.1, on the reverse strand, counting down.
ACGATGCGAAAGACGCAGCGCTCGTGGTTTGCTCCCAAGGCCAAGGCACCCTCGTAGTAGTGCTCGGGCACGGCATCGAGCGCCGCCTGCGACACCGTGATGATGGTAGGCAGTATCATCACGCCTAAGATGATGGCCGCCGTGAGGATCGACATCCCTTGCACGTCAAAGCTGTTGCGGATGATGGGCACCAGCACCACCAGCCCAAAGAAGCCGTACACGATCGAGGGAATGCCCGCCAGCAGTTCGACACCGGGGCGGATCAGCCGCGCCACCCTGCGTGAGGCAAAGCGCGAGAGAAAAAGCGCGCAGAGCAAGCCCAGTGGCACGCCCAAGATGATGGCTCCCGCCGTAACATACAGGCTGCCGATAATCATGGTCAGCACACCAAACTGATCAGCGGTAGGGCGCCAGGTTGTGGAGAAGAGAAATTCGGGCAGCCCGATCTCTGCCATTGCAGGGATGCCGTTGATGAGCAAAAACAGGCAGATCAGGGCGACCGCCAGGATGCAGATGCACGCCGCTAACGCAAAAAGCACATGCGCCACGTTTTCACGGAGCGCCTGCGTGTGCTTTTTGCGCGCGGTCTTATCCGCTGCCATACGTGCTGCCATGGCCTAGAGCGCAGACCAGTCGGTTATCTGGCCGAGGAAGATCTGGGCGACCTGCTCTTTGCTTAAACCGCTGTGGGAGTTGTTGTTGTTGACGATAACCGCGATGCCGTCGATGGCGATGGTCTGGGAGGTCAAGCCGGCGGAGGTCTCAGAATCCTTGAGGTCGCGAGAGGCCATGCCGATATCGCACACACCATCGAGAGCCTGAGACATACCGGTTGAGGAGTCGCTGGTTTGCAGCGTCACCTTGACGTTGGGGTTGGCGCTCTTGTAGCCCTCGATGAGCAGCTCCATGACCGGCGAGACCGAGGATGAGCCGGCGATGATGACCTCGCCGGTGGCAGCATTGCTCGCGAACCTGGCAGCGTTCTCATCGATTGCGATGTAGTGGTCGTCGTTGACGATCTGCTGGCCCTCGGCACTGAAGATGAAGTTGATAAAGTCCTGCGTCGCCACGCTTACGTTATTGGTAGTTGCGATATTGAAGGGACGCTTGACCGTGTAGCTACCGCTTTTGACGTTATCGGTGGTTGCCGCAATGCCGTCGATGCTCAGGGCGGTCACGTCACTGTTCAGGGAGCCAAGCGAGATATACCCGATGCCGCGCGGGTCGTCCTTGATGGTCGAGAGCATGACCGCGGTGGAGTTGGTCTCGACGGCGCTGGTGTCGATGGCATCGACCTTCTTGCCCTCGGCGTTGGCGATCTGCACCTCAAAGAGCTCGACAAAGGCGCTGCGCGTGCCCGAGCCGCTCTCGCGGGTTACCAGGTTGATGGTGCCGGTGGTTGCCCGCGTTGCCTCGTTGCCTGCGCTGCCCGAGGCATCCGAGCCGCCGCCTGCGCCGTTGCTGGGGGCTCCACAGCCAACGAGCCCTCCTGCCAGAAGCACCGCTGATACTGCCAGACCGATGATTGAAGCGAATCTCTTTTTCACAGAATTCTCCTTAAGATTTGTTTGGAACTCATCCTGATGACAATGCCAAAAGGATAGCCCTGCTTTGTAAGGAGCCTGCAGGGATACCATCAAATCTTTGTAAAGGTGAGCGGGTGGCAGCAAGGCGGAGCGGTTTTTATGAGCCTGTTGGGCAAGGGAAGGCAGACCCTCTGTGCCAACAGCGCTCAAGGCGGTGGGGAGAAGTTCGCGGCCGCCTCAACCGCTACTCTGCTCCCTCTGTGCTGGCCGCGCGCAAGGCGGCGGTCATCTCCACACACACTTCATCGGCGATTGCGTTGTAGGCATCATCGCTGGCAGTCAGCCCGAGTCTGTCGTAGGCAAGGGCAGCCGCCGCATAAAAATAGACGGCGATGGCATGCCAACGGCTGGGGTGGCGCGCCAGCGAGGCAGCCTGCCCCAGTGCCCGCTCGGCGGCCTGCGCGATGGGTTTGTGGGCATCAGCAGCGGTGCCGTACCAGATGATCGGTTTGGCTTGGAAGAAAGGCATCTGCCCTGCAAGATAGGCGCGGGAGGCGCCCAGAGCCTTGTGTGGGCGCTCGTCGCCGGGAACAAGCTTCTCAAAGATCGGCAGCACCCGAGCCTCGACATAGTCCATGCACCAGGTGCAGACTGTCTCTTTATTCTGCGCGTCTATCAGGCTCAGCAGCGCCTGGGTGTTTGGCGCGTTTTTATCCCCAAGCATCGTGCGAAGCCGATATCTGCGTGTAGTGGTCGAGCTTGTCATATGCACCCTCCTCCTGGTTAGAGCGCTCCATACTTGTGTTTTTTTATGTTACCGCAGCGCTTGACCAAGAGTGACCAAAAGCCACACACCAGGCACTCAGCGATGCTGCACCAAAGCGAGAGCCCCTTGCCGCACCCAACTGCGCTGACAAGCTCCCCATTGCAGATTTCGCATTGAGGGCGTTGCGTGGATTTTCTGTAGGATGGGGCAACTGACCCTTGCGATATGCGACAATACCGCATGATTGTTACAGAGCGGCAGAAACACACTTATAGGGGGATTGTCTATGAGTCCAAGGAGTTTTGCGCGGCAGCTGGGAGTCAAGGTAGTCAGTGTCCTGTTTGCGCTTGTGATGGCCTGTTCTTTTGTTAACGCTGTGCCGCAGAAGGCGCATGCTGCTGTGGTTGGGAGCAGCCCCAACATTCTCACGGTCTATATCGGTGGCACCTGCATCTGGGCATCGGATCAAACCCCACCAACAGCCTTGGGCTCAGTTCCGGGAGTGAGCGTCAGCTCCTCGGGGGCTCACAGTCTGACGATTACCGTCAATGTCGCACCTGACGCACCTGCTGCGGCAACGCCATTGGGGCCGCTGGTTATCACGGGGGGCACCGCCGATGACACCATAACCATAAAGGCCAGTCAATACGGCGGTGCCATCAGCTTTCAGGGCGATGGAAGCGCTCCGTGGGGAATAGATATCTATCCAAATGACAACCCAAACGCTGGCGAAGCCGGAATCATGGTGTTTGGTGCCTATAGTGGCACCCCGGGCAGCACGTTTCACTATGATCCCAGCCTGGGAACGCCAACCTTGGTTATCGACAGCACTCAGCTGACGGCAACCGCCAACAATGCACAGCAGTCGAGCAGCTATAACGGCACCCCGGGTGCTGGCTATAACGGGATTGTCTCCAATGGCAGCATTACCGTCTCCCAGTCAAAAGTCACCGCCATCGGGTCGCCAGGAACCACCGCAGCGGGCGGCAACGGCATTCAGCTTGGCGGCACACTGACGGTGAGCAACAACGGCAACTCGACGGTCACCGCACAGGGTGGTGCCAGCAGCTTGGGCGCTGGCGGCAATGGGATCTTGGTGGGAGTGACCACAAGCGCTGGCGCGCAGAGCACCAGCACGGGCAATGGGGCTTTTGGCACAGGGATTGCGGATAACGGCGGAACCATTAATGCCCATGGCGGCAATGGCGTTACGGCTGGCGGTAGTGGTATCACCGTGGTGAACGGCTCAGCAGGTTCTGCCGAGATAGCAAGCATACAGGTGCAGGGGCAGACGCTGATTAATGGCGTTGGCGGCAGCGCGTCGGGCGGCCAGGGCGGCGCCGGAGTGGTGACCAACGGCAGTATCGCCATCAATAACGGTGGCAGGATCACCGGCGAGGGAGCAGACGGTTCAACAAATGGGGGAGCTGGCATCGCGGCAGGCACACCTGTCTCATTAGCGGGAGTATCAGGAAGCCCTGTCAATTCAGACCCGAGCAATGGCATCACCGCCAATGGCGGCGGCACTGTTTTTGGAACCGGCGGCGATTCGACTGCTGGCGGCAACGGTGGCAGCGGCATACAGACCTCAACGCTGGATGTGACTGGCGGTGCGGGTTTTAGTGGCACGGGCGGCACGGGAGCTGGGGATAAAGGCCTTGGCGGAGACGGTATTCTGGCGGTAGGCACGGTGGACGTGACCGGCATCAGTGCCACAGCTGGCGCAACCATCAGCGGCACAGGCGGCGCAGGCGGCGCAGGCGGCGATGGTGGCAGCGGCATCCAAACACCGGCAGCGGTCTCTGCCAGCGGGGGCGCCGCCGTAACCGGGCAGGGAGGCGCTGCGGGCTCTGGCGTCAACAGCAGCGGAGCCGCGGGTACGGGCGGCATCGGCATTGGTGCTGGCGCGATAAGCGGCACCGCGGGCGGCACGATTACCGGCAAAGGTGGTGCGGGAGGCAATCCCGGCAACACGCTCGTGACCGGCGGCACGGGCGGCAGCGGCATCTCAGTGACTGACGATACGGCGATCCCGGCAATCTCCGCTACAAACGGGACCAAGATCACCGGCACCGGCGGCACCGGCGGCGCGCTTGGTGGCACCGGCGGCATCGGCATCCACATCGGGGGCATTTTGCCACCCCAGAGCGGCGGGCAGTCCGTTGTGGTGGACGGTGGCGGCTCATCTGTTGAGGGCACCGGCGGCGATGGCGCAGACGGCTCCGGCACCATACCCGGCGGCGACGGCGGCACGGGCATCGATACCGGCGGCGACAGCACCACAACCGGCGGGGGCTCAACCACGGGCACCGGCGGCAACGGCGGCGACGGCGGCTCGGGCGCGGGCGGCAACGGTGGCGGCGGCATCAGTAGTGGCGGAGACATCATCATCGGTGGTGGCAGCGTTAACCCGCAGGCTGGCGCTGGTGGCTCGGGCACGCCTCCGGGCACGCCGGGCACCCCGATCGATCCCAACCCCAAGGATCCCAGCGGCAACACGCTGTATGAGGTTATCCTCCACATCAAAGGCGGCCCCAAAAACACCGCGGTGGATGGTCTGGTTGTTGTCAACCCAGACGGTTCGCCGTATAACACCACGGGCATCATGACCGATGCTTCAGGGCAGGCTCATCTCTGGCTGACCCCGGGCTCGGTGATCAAGAGCGTGAGTATCAACGGCATCACGTATCCTGGCGAGCCCTATACCGTGAGCACCGCGGCGGGGCAGATCGCCTTCTTTGGTCCGCCATCAGGTGCGGCCAACCAGCCGGGCAGCAAGCTGCCCCAAACAGGCGACAACGCTCCGTTAGGTAGCAGCGCGATTGCCCTGCTACTGCTTGGCGTTGCTGTGGCGACAGCAGCTGCCGCAAAGATCCTCGCCGCTTACGGGAGAGCTTCAATTCAACAGAGCACCCGGTCTTCTCCCCGCTGATTGTCCAGCCGTCACCTGGGCTTAAGGATTTTTTAATACGTTATCCCGTATCGTGGTGCTGAGCCGACGCGAAGGGATGACCATGCTGCTGCGAATGCTCAAAAAGGATCTGCTCCGCAAGAAGGCGATGAACATCGTCCTGTTCTTGCTTATCGTTCTGTGCACCGCCATTATGGCGAGCAGCGTGAGCAACCTCTTTGCGACCAACGCTGCCCTCGACAACTTTGCACGTGAAAGCAATGTTGCGGATCAGTATCTCTTCACGTCCCACGGGGGAGCCGACGAGCAGAGCATCGACAGCTGGCTTGCCTCAACTGAAACGGTGAGCAGCTTTCGCAAGCAGGTGTTTTTGGTGATTGCGCAGGAGCAGGTGCATTTTGGCAACCGGGAGCTCATCAGCAATTCCGGCAGCATCGCGCTTGCTCAGGTGCCCCAAGGTGGGGATTACGTGTTCAGCGGGGATACGCGCATCACGCAGCTTGACGAGGGCAGTATCGCCCTGAGCTACAACCTTGCCCGCGGCAATGACGTTCAGCTGGGCGACAGGGTCAAGATTACCTCGGGAGAAACCACCAGAACCTTGACCGTTGCCTATCTGATGAAGGACATGCTTTACGGCTCCGATTTTATGGGTTTCAACCGAGCCATCATCAGCGCGGGCGATTATCAAAGCCTTGCGCAGGGCTCCCTTACACAAGGCTCCCTTGCGCAGGGCTCCCCAGCTGAGACCGTCAGCTTTGCGCTGCACAGCGACAACCTTGCCCAGATGATGCGCGAGAAAAACGCGCTTTCTTACAACAGCATCTTTGAATTCGACAGTTCCTCGATTCAGAGCACCTTTGCCATGGAGATGATAACCCTGGCCTTCCTGATTATCGTGGCGGTCTGTCTGATACTGGTCGCCTTGGTGCTCCTGCACTTTGCCATCGCCTTCACCATCCAGGAAGACTACCGTGAGATTGGCATCATGAAGGGCATCGGTGTGGGGGACGGTGCCATCAAACGCCTCTATGTTGCTAAGTACCTCTGCCTCTCTTTGCTGGCGGTGCTCGTTGGGCTCGGCTTGAGTTTTCCGCTCTCCGCGGTGATGCTGAGTTCGCTTGCCAACACCGTGGTGATGGGCACGGCGGGTGAAGGGGGAGAAGTGCGGGTTGCCTGCGCCTTGTTGGTCGTCCTTCTTACCGTTTGCTTTGCTTGGATAGGAACACGTAGGGTGCGCAAGCTCACGGCGATCCAAGCGATTCGCTCAGGGTCGCTGGGCGAGCGCTACCGCCGCAAGGGCGTGGTGCGGCTTGCCGCCAGCAGGCATCTGCCGGTGCCCTTGTTCATGGCGATCAACGATATCCTGAGCGGTATGCGCAACTACGTGTCGCTGGCGATTGCGCTGATCTTAGGAATCCTGATAGTGGTGCTGCCTGCCAATGCCGCCAATACCTTCAAGAGCGACGCGGGCAACGAGTATTTTGGCTTGGGTGGGGTCGATGTGGTGATTGAGGCCGAGCAGGAGCATGACTACCTGCAACCGGGAGGCTATGCGCTGATGTTGGAGGATCTGGCGCGCTTGGAGCAAGACTTCGAGACCGAGGGAATCTTTCTTGACCTCAGTTATCGCTACGCGTATACCACCAAGGTCTATACCGATAACCCCGCAGATGCCCTTACCATCTCGGGTCATTGCAGCACCCCGGGTGATGATGTCCCCCTGGCAGGGCTTGAGGGCTCGCCGCCCGTGCAAAGCAACGAGATAGCCATGACGCGCATCCTCATGGATGAGTTGGGCGTGGTGCTCGGCGATACCGTGCATGTCGTGATGGGCGCAACCGACCGACCCTACGTGATTACCGGTAGCAGTGAGACGCTGATGCAGATGGGACGGCTGTTCAACTTTGCCAACGGAGCCGCGCTGCAAGACGAGACCATCGCGCCTATCTCGCAGCTGATGACCAGTTGTATGGGGCGCTTTGAAAACCGTACGGACATCCCTGCGCAGAGGGCGGCTCTCAAGGCGCGCTACCCCGACCTTGTCTTCAGTACGCCGGGGGAGTACGTGCTTTCGCTTGTGGGGGACATCCAGGGCGCCATAAGCGACATGAAGAACCTGTTTTTGCTGCTGGCGGTTGCCGTCAATGCGTTGGTGGTGGTTTTGCTCGCCAAGACCTTGCTGGCTCGCGACAAGGGCGAGATCGCCCTGCTCAAGGGTCTGGGCATGCGCACGGGCGCGCTGATGTGCTGGCAGATAGCCCGTATGTTGCTCGTTGCCGTATGCGCGCTGCTTGTGGGGCTTGTGCTGATGATTCCGCTGAACCCTGTGATGGTGCGATTTACCTTTGGCATGATGGGCGCTCCCAACATCCCTGCCGTGATCATATGGCCAGAGATGTGCGTGCTGTATCCCGCGATCTTGATTGCGGGCACGCTGCTGGCGGTCACCCTGAGTGTGCTGAGCATCCGCAGAATCAGCAAAGACGACTTTGAGGCAATCGAATAGGAGCAACCCATGACTACCGCGCTGGAAGCAAAGAACGTCTGCAAGACCTATGTGATCAACAAGCGGCAAAACAACGTGCTGCGCAACGTGAACTTCACCGTGCGAGAAGGCGAGCTGGTTGCCGTCATGGGGCCGTCCGGCTCGGGCAAGTCGACCCTGCTCTACGCAATCAGCGGTATGGAGGAGCTGACAGCTGGCACGGTGGAGTTCTTTGGTACCGACCTGGCGCAGGTGACGCCCGCGCAGATGAGCGACCTGCGCCTCGACTCGATGGGCTTCATCTTTCAGCAGATGTACATGCTCAAGAATCTCACGCTGATCGACAATATCCTGCTGCCCGCCTTTCAGTCCAAGCGCAACCGGGGGAGTGCCCGGCGCAAGGTCGTCAGCGCGTATGCCCACGAGCTGATGTACAAGATGGACATCGCCGAGTTGCGTCACAACGACATCAGCGAGGTCAGCGGTGGCCAGTTGCAGCGTGCCTGTATCTGTCGCAGCCTCATCAACAAGCCCCGGATGATCTTTGCCGATGAACCTACGGGCTCGCTCAACAAGCAGGCTTCCAACGAGGTGATGGACGAGATCGTGCGGATGAACCGCGAGGGCACGACCGTTGTGCTCGTCACCCATGACATTCGCGTCGCGGCCAAATGCGACCGCGTTCTCTACATCATCGACGGCAACATCCACGGTGACTTCAACCTGGCAAAATACCAAGGCGAGCAGGAGGCCAAAGACCGCGAGCGAACCCTCAATAACTGGCTTTTGGATAAAGGCTGGTAGGGGAGTGGCGGAG
>JAITTM010000200.1 GCA_031286975.1 Coriobacteriales bacterium | reverse complement strand
GGCGACCTCGATTCCCAGCGCATGCAGGGTTTCGATGGCCGCCTTGCTGGTGGGCTTGACTACATCGGCCACGGCAACGAGCCCCGCAAAATCCTTGTCAATGGCAACGAACACGGGAGTCTTGCCCTGCTCCGCAAGAAGGCGCGCCTGCGAGGAGGCGTCGCTGAACTCCACGTTGTTTGCCCGCATCAGGCGGTCGTTTCCCACCAGTACCGCATGCGTTTTGCCCCTTTGGAGCACCTGCGCTTTGATGCCCTGACCCGGCAGTGCCGCAAAATCCGTTGTCTGCTCCTCCGCCAAACCCTCGGTCTGCGCTGCCTGGATGATGGCGTTGCCTAAGGGGTGCTCCGAGCCCTTCTCGGCAGCGGCGGTGAGTGCCAATAGCAGGTCTTTCTCCACACCCTTGGCTGGCAAAACGTCGGTAACCGTTGGTTTGCCCTCAGTGATGGTGCCGGTCTTATCAAAGACGATGGTGTCGATCTTGTAGGCGGTTTGAAGCGCCGCACCACTTTTGATGAGGATACCGTATTCTGCGCCCTTGCCCGTGCCCACCATAATGGCGGTGGGCGTGGCAAGCCCAAGGGCACAGGGGCAGGCGATCACCAGGATAGCGATGAAGATGGAGAGCGAGAACTCGAAATCCTGCGTGGCGATCAGCCAGGCAGTGGTCACTGCCAGCGCGATGGCAAAGACGACTGGCACAAAGATGCCCGCAACCTTGTCTGCCAGCGCAGCGATGGGGGCTTTGGCGGTCTGAGCGTCCTCGACCAGCTTGATGATCTGCGCAAAGGCGGTCTCGCTCCCCACCTTAGTAGCGGTGAACCTGAAGCTGCCGGTACTGTTGAGGGTGGCGGCAAAGACCTGCGCGCCAGGGCCTTTCTCGACCGGCATACTCTCGCCCGTGAGCATGGACTCGTCGATGGAGCTTGCGCCCTCAAGCACGGTGCCGTCAACTGGGATCTTCTCGCCGGGATGCACGATAATGATGTCGTCGATCTGCACATCCTCGATGGGCAGATCGCGCTCGATGCCCCCTACCAGCACGGTTGCTGTTTTGGGAGCGAGACCCATGAGGGCTTTGATGGCCTCTGAGGTGCGACCCTTAGACACGGCCTCGAGGGTCTTGCCCAGCAGGATAAGCGTGATGATGACACCGGCACTCTCGAAGTACAGCGACGGCATCGAGGCTTCCATCGCCATGTCTCCCATAACGGGTGCGGGCGTGAAAGTGAACAGGCTGAACAGGCTGTAGATGATCGCGGCCGACGTGCCTATGGCGATAAGCGAGTCCATGTTGGGACTGAGATGGAAGATCGCTTTATAGCCGACGGTATAAAAGCGGTATCCCACGCCGATGCAAGGCAGAACCAAGACGAGCTCGCAGATCCCATGCACAAAGGGATCGCGGAGAAATGCAGGCAGAGGAAGTGCCACAAAGCTGAGCATGGGAGCCATGGCTATATAGAGCAGGGGTAAAGCGAACACTGCGCTGATGACGAGTTTTATCCACATGATACGGATCTCGCGCTCTTTGCGCCTGCGGTCGGCCTCGCTGTCGCGTGCCACGTTGTCCAAAACCTTGTAGCCGGCCTTTATGATGGCTTGTTTGATGTCGGAGACACGCAGGGCCTCCGGGTCGAAGACCACCGTTGCCGCCTCGGTCGCAAGATTGACCACCGCGCTGCTGATGCCATCGAGCCTGAGAACCGCTTTCTCGACACGCGCGACACAGGCAGCACAGGTCATGCCACCAACTAGCAGGGTAACGGTACTCGTCTCACTCACAATGCCCCCTCTTTAAGACCTCAGACGGATGTTCGCTGAACAGTATAGCGCTCACACGCCCGCTACGCGCGCCGTTTGCGGGTGCCATAGCTGCCTTTTTTGCGGGCAGTTGAGCGGAGACGATCAAGTACGTCCTTCTCGTCAGAGCCCTCTATCTGCGCACGAAGGCGCACGGCCTGGTCGCGGAGACGGGCGGCCTGCTCGTAGTCCATGTTGCGGGCGGCATCCGCCATGTCATCCTCGAGCGAACCGATGATGCGCAGCACCTCCTCGCGCGCCATACCCGCAAGCTCCTTGGCAACCTGGTCAGCCGTTGTGCCGTAGTCGGGGTCGTCCTCCTGCTGGATGTACTGCATGATGTCACTGACGGCCTTGCGGATGGTTGCTGGCTCGATGCCGTGCTCGATATTGAAGGCGCTCTGGATCGCACGGCGTCTGCCTGTCTCGTCCAGAGCGGATTTCATGGAGTCCGTGACCTTGTCGGCATACATAATCACCTCACCGGACACATTGCGGGCGGCGCGGCCAATGGTTTGGATAAGGGAGCGGTGGTTGCGCAAGAAGCCCTCTTTATCGGCATCCAGGATGGCGACCAACGAGACCTCCGGCAAGTCAAGACCCTCGCGCAGCAGATTGATGCCCACCAGCACATCAAAGGCACCAAGGCGCAAATCGCGCAGAATCTCGATGCGCTCAAGGGTGCCGATGTCGCTGTGCATATAGCGCGCCTTGATACCCTGGTCGAGCAGGTGGTCGGTGAGGTCTTCCGCCATCTTCTTGGTAAGCGTGGTGATGAGCACACGCTCATTGCTCGCCGCGCGAGCGCGGGCTTCTTCAATGATGTCGTCGATCTGTCCCTTGATGGGGCGCACCACCACCTCGGGGTCAAGCAGACCCGTGGGACGGATGATCTGCTCGACCTTTGCCTGGCTGACCCGCCCCTCATAATCGCCCGGTGTTGCGGAGACATAGACGAATTGCGGAATGCGCACCTCGTACTCATCAAAGCGCAGCGGGCGGTTGTCCAGTGCGCTGGGCAGCCTGAAGCCGTGCTCGGCCAGCGTTATCTTGCGCGAGCGGTCGCCCTCGTGCATGCCGCGAATCTGTGGCACGGTTACGTGACTCTCGTCTATGATGCAGAGGAAGTCGTCGGGAAAGTAGTCGATGAGCGTATAGGGAGGTTCGCCTGGCTGGCGCCCGTCGAGGTGGCGCGAGTAGTTCTCGATGCCGCTGCAAAAGCTCATGGTCTCCAGCATCTCAAGGTCGTAGTTGGTGCGCATCTCCAGGCGCTGCGCCTCAAGCAGCTTGCCACCTGCCTTGAACTCCCGCAGTCGCTCATCGAGCTCATCGCGGATGGTGCCCAGGGCATGCTCGACCTTGGGTCGGGCGGTCACATAGTGCGAGGCAGGCCAGATGGGGATACTGTCGAAGTCCTTGATAATCTCGCCCGTGAGACCGTTGACCTCACAGATGCGCTCGACCTCATCTTCAAAAAGCTCGATACGCAAGGGGTTATCAGCATACGGCGGAAAGACATCAACGGCATCGCCGCGCACCCTGAATGTGCCGCGCAATACCTCATAATCGTTGCGGTCATACTGGATATCGATAAGGGCATGCAACAGATTGTCGCGATCCAGGGGCGCGCGTTTATCTACAAAAACCGCCATACCCGCGTAGTCTGCCGGCGAACCGATACCGTAGATGCAGGAGACGCTGGCAACCACGATTATGTCACGACGCGAGAGCAGAGCTGCGGTCGCTGCGTGCCTGAGCTTCTCCACCTCCTCGTTGATGGAGGAGTCCTTCTCTATGAAGGTATCCGTTGTGGGCACGTAGGCCTCGGGCTGGTAGTAGTCGTAATAGGAAACGAAGTAGACCACGGCGTTGTCAGGGAAGAACTCCTTGAGCTCGGAGGCGAGCTGGGCGGCGAGTGTTTTATTGGGAGCCATGACCAAGGTGGGTTTTTGCACCTGCTCGATGGTCTTTGCCATGGTATAGGTCTTGCCGGAGCCGGTAACGCCCAGCAATGTCTGATAGCGCAGACCGCCTTTGATGCCCTGCGCGAGCGCGGCTATCGCCTGAGGCTGGTCACCCGCTGGCTCATAGGGCGCCACCACGCGAAACTGCCCCGTCGCCAGTTGCTCCTCTGCCAGTTTGCCTTCCATCTGCGCCATATGGCTATCACTTCTCCAAAGAGGGTTTGTTTGCATGCGGATAAAATCGTCGGTTTCAAGTATAGACGAATGCCCGCACCTGGAGGCCACGAATCAGAAGAGACGGGCCTGGATCCGCGCGCGATACCAGTCGTCTATCTGGGCATACAACGACTCGATTGACCCGCTGTTCTCAAAGACGGTATCACTTATCGCAACGCGTTGCTCGTCGGATGCCTGGAGCGCCAGGCGGTTTTGTACGTCGGCTTCTCGCATGCCGCGCGCGATTGCCCGCTTTATGCGTTGCCGCTCAGGTGCCACCACACTGATGACCTCGTTTTTGAGGTCGAGCAAGGCGGGAGCCTCCGCCAACAGGGGTACTTCTATGACGAGAATGGCACGCTGCTCGATGGGCTGACAGCTGCTTTGCAGGATGTAATCCGCAACGCGCTTGATAACGGGCGGCCAGCAGATAGCGTTGAGCCTGTCGGCTGCCTCTTTGCTGGCAAAGGCGCGCTGGGCCAAAAGCGGGCGGATAAGGAGACCCTCGCTGTCAACGACGTCCTCACCAAACACCTCTGCTATCTGCGCAAGAATCAGGGGATCCTCCTGCTCCTCTTTGGCGATAGCGTCAAGATCGAGCGTTGTGGCTCCCAGCCTACCGATGTATTCACGCACTGTCTTTTTGCCGGATGCGAGCCCGCCCGTGATGAGAACGACGTACATGCTGACTCCTTTGTGGCTCCTTTGTGGCGCTTACCCTCTTACACAGTCACCTGCTACATGCTACAATACCCAGCGCGGTAATGCGACGCAAGCCCCTCACATGCCCGAGTGGCGGAATGGCAGACGCGGAGGTCTCAAAAACCTTTGTCCTCTGGACGTGTGGGTTCGACTCCCACCTCGGGCACCATGTACAGTCGGATCTCCTCTGTGTTTTCTGAGTGATGCAA
>JAITTM010000194.1 GCA_031286975.1 Coriobacteriales bacterium | reverse complement strand
CCCAGCCCCCCCCCCTAACAATCATCCTCGCCGCGGTGCGGCACGTCGCGTGCGCGCAAGCACTCCCCCGAGACCCCAGGACCCATGACCTCGGTCAGCCCATCGTTATCGGTGCAGATGATGTGCATGCGCGCTTCGATCTCCTGCTTGAGCTTGGGCGGACAGGGCTCGCCCCCAAAGAGTCCCACCCGGAGCTGAGACGCTGCCCAGTCATACCCGAGTTTCTCCCCGACTTCACACATATGGAGGGCGTAGGAGGGAGTGGCAATGAGCACGGTGGTGCCATAATCCTCGATCATCATGAGGTGGCGCTCGGTATTGCCGGAGCTGGCGGGTATCATCATGCAGCCCAGGCCCTCGGCGCCGTAATGCAGGCCAAAGCCACCTGTGAACATACCGTAGCCAAAAGCCATCTGCACGCGGTCGCCCGGCACCACACCCGCCATCTGCATCATCGACATGACGCAGTAGCGCCACTCCTCGATGTCGTGCTGGTTGTAGCCCACGACGATGGGCTTGCCGGTTGTGCCCGAGGACGCGTGGATGCGCACTATCTGGTTGAGCGGCAGGGCAAAGAGGCCGTAGGGGTAGGTGTCACGCAGAGCGCTTTTATCGGTGAGAGGGATATGCCGCAGATCCTCAAGCGTCTTGATATCGCCGGGGAGAAGTCCGCAGGCGTCAAAACGCGCCTTCTGCCAGGGCACCTGCTCATAGGTCCAGGCGATTTGCGCCTTGAGCAACTCGAGCTGTTGCGCTCTGATCTGCTCACGCGGGGCGCATTCGGTTGTGGGGTTGTATATCGGCTGTATCGGCTGCAAGGCCTCTTTTGGGTTGCTCATGCTTCAGCGCTGCGCATTCACGATGCCCGTAAGCTCGCTCTGGTCGATGCGGCGCAGGGGTTGGGCGGCCAGCTGCGCCTCAGCCAACTCGACATCGTCGACCTTGAGCACCACATAGGTGGCAACCAGCGAGTAGGAATACTGCACATTGATGCCCGCTGCGCCCACCGCGCGAAACACCAGCCCTAGCGCACCGGGCTCATCGGGCAATTCGATACAGAGGATATCGTGCACCTGCACCAGAAACCCCGCCTGCTCCAGAGCCTCGCGCGCCTGCTCCGGCTTATCAACCACGATGTGGGCGATGCCGTAGTCGATGGTATCTGCCAGGGAGAAGCCCCGGATGCTCACCTGTGCCTGATCAAGCACATCGGTGATGCGGGAGACCTTGCCCGTGCTGTTTTCCACAAAGATGCTGAGTTGCCTGACGCTCATCGCCGCCCCCTACGCACAGGAGAACCGCATGGCAAAGGTCCCGATCTGCAGCAGGGTGCCCTCCTGCAGCTCGGCCTCGTCAACGATTGTGCCATCGACCCAGGTACCATTGAGCGATTTGCCGTCCTTGACCAGAATCTTGTTGCCATGACGCTCAATGACAGCATGGCAGCGCGAAACCGTCATGTTATTCAAGAAGAGGTCGCAGTTAGGGTCGCGCCCGATGGAGATAGGCATGGATTCCAGATAGAAGACCTCGCCTTCAAGCGGGCCTTTGGTGATGGTGAGGTGCGCCTTACCACAGTGCAACGCGACATCAGCGATCTCTGCGGCATCCCTGATGGGCTCGCCCAGCTCCTCGGTGCGCCCTACCAGCTTGAACCCGCACTTGGAACACTCGTGCGAATCAGCCTCAACCGGATTGCCACAGACCGGGCAGGTTCGTGTCTCACTCATAATCGTCCTTCACCACTCGCTTCACGCGGCTTGCGCCTTGCCGTCCATGATAGCATAAAGCTCACAGCCGAATATAACCCGCCTCATGGTTTCTCTGTGGAGAGAAGCGAGCGGCAACAGGGTCAGCAACTATCACGGCCAGGCATTGGCAAGCGTTGTAGCAGTCGCATCAGAAACAGTGCCCGTCCCACCTAACACGAGAAGTCTCGAAATGGAATTCTTGTTGGCAGAAACGCCCAAGGGAGTCTTTGGCGTTTCTCCAGAAGCTAACCTGGCTTTGCCCTGTTGAAACCAGCCTCGCTGGGTTCTTCGTAAAATTGGGATGCACCATCCGAGGTCTGCGTGAGGCAAAACCGCTAAACTCGTCGCATCCGCATCAAGTCCAACAAACGAGCTCAGTAAAGGAGCCGGTATGGCACGAATCCAGACACCGCTCTATACGCCGCATTATCAGCCAACGGGCGCCGAAAGCGCCCTTATCAAGACAAACAAGGGGCTTATCCGAGTGGAGCTTTTTGGCAAGGAGACCCCCGTGACTGTTGGCAGCTTTATAGAGCTCGCGCAGCGTGGGTTTTATCAGCAGCTTAAATTCCATGGATACAAGCCTGGTTCGGTTATCGTGGGCGGTTGCCCCAAAACGCGGACGCTGGGTCCGGCGCAGGTGGGAGCCGCCGTGCGCGGTGTGCTGCATGGCATCCACCCCGGCACGGGCACTGCGGGCTACACCCTCATCGACGAGTGGGAGGGCAATCCACGCAATCAGCATCTCGATGGCTCGTTGGTGCTTGCCCATGGCTCAGACCCCAACAGCGGAAGCTCGCAGTTCTATTTCTCGCTTGCCGAGCAGCCTGAATTCGACGACAGATTCACGGTCTTTGGACAGACCACCGAAGGGCTTGCAATCGTGCACAGCCTTGTTATCGGTGACATCATAGAGGACATCCTGATAGAAGGCGCCCGCAAGTCAGCCTGTGCCTAAGCCCTAAAGAGGACAGGACTCAACACGATCTATGAGTTCCTGTTGCTTGTGCACGTCGAGCTTTGCATAGACATTCTCGATATGTGTTCGGGCCGTGCCGTTTGCTATCTGCAGGTCACGAGCGATAATGGCAAGGGTTCGTCCGCGCGCCAACAGGACAAGAACCTCTCGCTCACGCGCCGTCAGCCCAAACTTTGCCGCTAAAACACCGCACTGACGCTCCAGGCGACTCTCAAAAGAGCCTCCCGCATCCGCGGTCTGCTCTTCTGGGGGCGCATCTGACAAATTTACCTGAAAGGAACTTACCTGCCTGAACGTGCTTTCGGGGATGACCAAAAAGGCGACGATGACGAGTGAGGTGATGCTCAGAAGGGCAAAGCTCCCGGACGGCAGCCCATTTTGGGTAAAAAGGTCATTGATGAACGGGGCAAGCATATAGGCGGCGGCCATGCCAGCAAGGGTAAAGGCAACACCAAGGCCAAATATGCGAAAGGGCTCGCCTTGTCTCCGGGCGGTCTCCGCAAAGAGTATCCAGATGAGTATGTCAAAGAACTCGTAACCCACATTGATGATGAGAAGCGAGATTGCCGCAAAACGATCGAGAAAAAGCGCGAGGGCAACCAGCCCTATCACCATTATCGGAAGCGAAAGGCGGTAGGTCAAAGTCGCGTTGAAGCGGTTTTTTGCACAGAGCGCAAACACCAAGAAGATGGTGCCCACCACAATGAGCGAGAGCAAGGACGCGCCGCCGATAAAGGCGAAGGGGTCTGTCTCGAGCACGATGAACGAATCGTAGGAGCGACAAAGGAAGGAGAAGATGGCTATGGAGACCATGAGTTTGAGTACATCGACTTGAGTCGCATTAGGTTGTTGCTGCTCGGCTGCCCCGGCATCCTTCTCAGCAGCCGCTTTGGCAGGAGCAAAAAGCTCTGCTCCAAAACGCGCGTCAGTTCGGGTGAGGAGCAGGGCAAGGGAGATGAGGGGAAAGAGGACAAGAGCCACGAGACTCGTGGTTTCCGACGTGAGGGCGACCACCACTGCTGTGGTGATGGCGGCAGCCGGAGCCACTCGGGTGGAGAACTGGGACGGGTGAGAAGCGAAGCGTTCTCCCCAGAGAACCTGGAGAAAACCCGTTGCTGCCCCTCCAAAGAAGATGGCAAAAAAGAAGCAGACGACCCAGTCGGCGAGAACGGCTGCGAGCAAAAGACCTACCGCAACAAGGATGAGAGCGCTGGTTATGCGAAAAAGGAACATCCTCGCCAGAGAGCCTGCTTCTTGGAAGCGCGACGCGAAGAGAGCAACGAGCAACGACCCTGCCGCGCCGGCAAGAAGATAGAGCCCTCCGGTATGGTGGAAAGGCGCAAAGTATGCCATACCCATGCACAGGACAATCCAAGCCCTGCATAAGCCA
Source organism: Coriobacteriales bacterium (assembly GCA_031286975.1). Lineage (GTDB taxonomy): Bacteria > Actinomycetota > Coriobacteriia > Coriobacteriales > UBA8131 > JAITTM01. The sequence continues at coordinate 925 of JAITTM010000194.1, read as the reverse complement.
AAACCCAGGATTGTGGTCATGTACGTCAACCCCGAAGCCTGGACTACGTGGTTCTCCGCTGATGTCTCCCATTGATTCATGGGTATAGTGTACTGCAAGTATTTCGCCTGTAGCCCCTCTCTTCGTTTTTTGGCACAAGATTCCCACGTTTCGGATTAAGCATCCGATACAAAACCCTAAAACCCTATTTCCCATCTGAGCCCCAATGCGACTCGCTTTTGTAATCTTTTGCACAGGCGGCGGCAGTCTCACCGCGACTCCACGCAGGATCGGTGTTGCTGTTGCCCAAAATCCACTGTAGCGATTCGCTACCCAAGACAGGAGGAAGCAATGAAGAAAGACAACGAGATCGGTCAGGCGAAAGACAGGTTATCACGTCGTTCGTTCATCAAGGGAGCAGCGCTTGCTGGTGCAGCCGTTGCGGGCTCGGCGGCGCTTGCGGCCTGTACAGCTGAGGGCACGGATGCCACGACTCCCTCAGGTGATTGGCTCCCCAAAACCTGGGACTACGAATGCGACATCCTTGTCATCGGTTATGGTGGCGCCGGTATGTGGGCCTCGTTGATCGGCGCCGACGAGTGCGCTCAGGAGGTTCTTGTTCTTGAGAAGGCTCCCGAGCGTGGTGGCGGCAACAGCTCCATCAACAACGGCGAGTGGACCATCATTGAGCCCGACAAAAAAGAGGTATTCAAGGAGTACATCAGAACCTTCACGCACGGACAGACCCCTGACAACATGATCGAAGCCTGGGTGGAAGAGGCGGCGCGCAACACTGAATACGCGGATAAGTACGACATGACCTATGACATCACCGAGGTCGCGCTCGCCGGCTCCATCCCCGAGTATCACTTTCTTGATCCCAAGTTCAAAGGCTCCCAAAAGCTCTCCTCCATCGATGGTTTTGGCATGCTGAGCTTTCACGAGC
>JAITTM010000143.1 GCA_031286975.1 Coriobacteriales bacterium | reverse complement strand
CGCTGTTCTCGCCCGTGCGCCGTTGCACCATGGATGTCTCTGACACCCGCGTTGGCCAGCGCACCGACTATGACAAGCTGGTCCTCGAGGTCGAGACCAACGGCTCGGTCACACCGGCTGATGCCGTGGTGCGTGCCGCGAACATCATCAACCAGCATATGGACGCGTTTTTGGTGCTGGGTGACGACGAGGTCGAGATCGAAGCCCCCAGCATCTTTGCCCCCGAGGCGACTGGCAAGAACACCGAGCTTGAGAAGCAGGTCGAGGATCTGGACCTCAGCGTCCGCTCGTATAACTGCCTCAAGCGCGCCGGCATCCACTCGGTGCGCCAGCTGGTCGAGTTCAGCGAGAACGACCTTCTCAACATCCGTAACTTCGGAGCGAAGTCGATAGAAGAAGTCAAAGACAAGCTGCAATCGATGGATCTTGGCTTGAAGCCGTAGCCGCTCGTCATCCTGAGCGGAGGCCGAAGCATGAGGATCCAGTGGGTGAGTTACGACATCTTATTAAGCAATAAGTAGGAGACAAGTGATATGAGACACAACGTAAAAGGCCGCAAACTGGGCACCGATGCCAGTCATACCAAGGCCATCAAGAAGAGCTTGGTCGTCGCTCTCTTTACCAACGACCGCATCAAGACAACGCTGTTTCGCGCCAAGGAGATACGCGGCGATGTTGATCGCGTCATCACCTGGGCCAAGCGTGGCGACGTGCATTCCCGCCGTCTTGCCATCGCGGCCATGGGCGACAAGAACCTGGTTGCCGAGATATTTGCGAAGGTTGAGCAGGGCTTGTTCAAGGATCGTCCCGGCGGTTACACGCGCATCCTCAAGTTGGGCACGCGCCGCGGCGACTCCGCACCCATCGTCATCATCGAGTTGGTGCAGGAGCCAGTGACCTTTAAAAAGAACAAGGCCGCAGCTGACGAGAAACCCGCCAAGAAGCCTGTCGCCAAGAAAGCAAAAGCTGCGGAGAAGGACGAGACCACCAAGGGCGCCACCGCCACCGAGGCTGAGGATATTGAGGCCGCCGCTACCGCTGCGGACGCTGAAGCCGCCACCGAGGTCGAGCTGACCGAGTCAGCCGAGGAGCCCGCGGCCGATGCAGCAGCCGAGGAGCTTGCGGCCGTCATCGATGTCGAGCCCGTTGCAGAAGCTGTTGAGGAGGCTGTTGCATCGTCCGTCGAGGAGCCCGCTCCCGCAGAGGAGCCCGCAGCCGAGGAAACCCCTGCCGATGAGAAGACCGTTGCTAAGGAAGCCGCAGAGTAAGCTGCTCAGTTAAACGCAGTTACTCAGGAGCGCGTATGGCTGTTACAACCAAAGACATTTTTTGTGAGTGCCTTGACCGCCTGCTGGCGATCAAGGCACCCTCACGCCTTGGGGCAAAGGATCCAACGCTCTTCTCATTCACCCCTGAAGCGGAAAACTGTGCCCGCAAGCACCTCGGTTGGACGAACCTGAGCTCGAAACCGCCTACCAGCATCCAGGAGCTTGCGCAGCTCGCCGCGCAGGTACGGGCTGAGGGTCTTGATGCCGTGGTGCTCATCGGGCAGGGCGGGTCGACCCAGGCTGCTATGACGGTCACCAAGCTCTACTCACTCAGCTCGGAGGGTGTTGCCTTCAAGACGATGGACTCACTCTCGCCGGTGTTCGTCAATCACATCCTGGGCAGCTCCGATCCCTCGCGGACACTCTACATCGTGTCGAGCAAATCGGGTTCGACCATCGAGCCGACCCTGCTTGAGCGCGTGGCCAGGCGCTATGTGAGCGCTCATTTGGGCAATGCCGGTGCCGTGCAGCGTTTTGTTGCCATCACCGATTCCGACAGCGCCCTCGAGCGGCACGCGCGCGAGGCTGGCTATCGCGCGGTTTTGGCGGGTCCCAAAGAGGTGGGGGGGCGCTTCTCGGCACTCTCCGCATTTGCGTTGTTCCCGGCCGCACTGGTGGGAATCGACATCGAAGAGGTAATCAGGCAGACGGTGTGCACCGAGCAGGCCTGCACGAGTGATGACACCCAGAATCCGGCGCTGGAGCTTGCCTGCTTTCTGTATGAGGGCTATTGTGCGGGGCGCGATAAATTCTCGCTGGTCATGCCGCCCTCCGGTCAGGTCTTCGGTCTCTGGATTGAGCAGCTGGTTGCGGAGTCGCTCGGCAAGGAGGGCAAGGGCATCCTGCCCAACGTCGAGGTGGATGCCAGTATCCTCAGTGTGCCACGGGCTGACCGCAGCGCCATCAGTTACGAGGTCGGCCACAGCGAGGGCTTTGCCGAGTCGCTCGCGCACTTCGACCCCAGCATACCCGCTCGCCACTTCTCCATAGCAAGCGTCAATGAGGTCTTTATCCGCTTTGTGGTCTGGGAGTACGCCATCGCGTTTTTGGGCATCCTCATGCGGATAAACCCCTTTGACCAGCCCGATGTCGAACTCACCAAGCAAGTCGTCAAGGAGTTGCTGTGCTGTGGCGCGCGAACAACGGATGCCCCCGATTTTCTCCAGATCGATTTTGAGACAGGCTGCTCGGTGCGCACCCTGCGCATCAGCACAGCGTTGCTGGCGCAGCCCGACACCACGGTCGATGCCGCGCTGCGAACCTTGCTTGGATCCATTCGTGCTGGCGACTACTTCTCGCTCAATGCCTTTCTGCCCTTCAGGGGCTACGGGCGGCGCGAAGCGCTGGAGCGCATCCGCAATCGTGTGGCGAGCCGACTTGGCGTCACCTCCTGTCTTGAGATCGGGCCGCGCTACCTGCATTCGACGGGACAGCTCCACAAAGGCGGGCCCAACACGGGCGTCTTTTTGCTGCTCAGCGCAGACGAGGACAACGACATCGCTATCCCCGGTGAGCGTTTCACCCTCGGCGAGTTGGCTGTTGCCCAGGCGCAGGGCGACTTCATGGCTCTGGCCTCCCGCGGCCGTCGTGCCATCCAGATCCACCTCAGTGGCAACGACTCAGAAACCCTCTCGCGCTTTGCCGACAGGGTATGCTCAGCCGTCAGCGCCGTTAAGGTATCTTCCTAAACGTGTACCGCAATTAACGCTAGAATAGCAGCGTTCCCAAAAACCTGCTTTTTTGTCTGCTTTTGAGTGAAGGAAGGTCTCCATGTACCTGTCCGAGAAGGACGTCAGAGCCATCGCAACCTACGCGCGTATCGGGCTCGATGATACGCAGGTCACCACCATGACCATCGACCTCAACAATATCATCGAGAGCCTGAAGCCCATCACCGCCTACGACCTCACCGATGTAGAGCCCACCTTTCACCCGATCGCCGGTCTATCCAATGTCATGCGAGAAGATCGGGTGCAACCCGGGCTCACGCACGCCGCTGCCTTGGCAAACGCGCCCGAGCAGCAAAGCGGCAGCTTTAGGATACCCCCCATCCTGGGTGGAGGTGACGCCTGATGGAGTACTCCGCGCTCAGCATCGTTGACATACAGGCCGGGCTTGCCGCAAAGATATTCTCTGCATATGAGTTGGCAGAGGCGGCTTTTGCCGCTATCGAGGCGCGCGACCCACAGGTGCATGCCTTTCTTGAGTTGACCCCCGAGCTTGCCTTTGCCGCCGCCAATCGTGTGGACGTGGCGCTGGCGGCGGGGGAGAGCTGCGGCATCCTGGCAGGCGTGCCCATGGCCTTCAAGGACAACATGAACCAGATGGGCACCCATACCACCTGCGCATCCCGCATGCTTGAGAGCTATGTGTCGCCCTTTACGGCGACCTGCGTGGCCAAGGCCTTGGAGGCGGGCGCGCTGCCTCTGGGCAAGCTCAACATGGACGAGTTCGCGTTTGGCTCATCAACCGAGACCTCCGCTTTTGGGCGCACCTTCAACCCTTGGGATCTCGAGCGCGTGCCCGGCGGCTCCAGTGGCGGTAGCGCTGCCGCGGTTGCTGCGGGCATGGCAACGGTCACCTTGGGCAGCGATACCGGCGGCTCCATCCGGCAGCCGGCGGCGTTTTGTGGTGTTGTAGGCTTCAAGCCCACCTATGGCGTCGTTTCGCGCTATGGCGTGGTGGCTTTTGGCTCGTCGCTTGACCAGGTGGGGCCTTTTGGCAAGACGGTCGCGGACGTGGCGGCGACCTTGGATGCCATTGCGGGGCGTGACCCGCGGGACTGCACCTCGCAAGAAAGCGCCACGATCTTCTCCGCAAACCTTGAGCAGGGGGTCAAGGGGCTGCGCATCGGCGTGGTGCCCGCCTTTATGGATGCGGAGGGCGTCGACCCCGAGATAATCAGCGCCACCAAGGGGGCACTTGCCAACCTGGAGCAGTTGGGGGCGCAGATCGTCGAGGTCGAGCTGCCCAATGCGGCCGCTGCCATGGCTGCCTACTACGTGATCGGTCCCTGCGAGGCCTTTAGCAATCTGAGCCGTTTTGACAGCGTGCGCTATGGTTACCGCGAGGGGGGTGCCCGCGATCTGGGCGAGCAGTACGAGCAGTCGCGCGCCCACGGCTTTGGGCCCGAGGCGGTGCGCCGCATCATGCTGGGCAGCTACCTGCTGAGCAGCGGCGTCTATGAGACCTACTATTATCCCGCGCAGCAGGTGCGCACCCTCATCACGTCGGATTATGTGCGTGCCTTCGAGCAGGTCGATGCCATCATCACGCCGGTGAGCCCGCGCACGGCCTTCAAGTTCGGCGAGATTGCCGACCCCACCTCGATGTACCTCAGCGATATGTTCACCATCTCCATCAACATTGCCGGCAACGGTGGCTTGTCGCTCCCCGTAGGTCCAGGAGAGAAAACCGGGCTGCCCGTGGGCGTGCAGATCATCGGCCCGCAGTTCAAGGATCAGAACATCCTGCGCGTGGCCAGCGCCCTTGAGAGCTGCTACAGCATCGCGCGGTTGGCACCTTTGGGCACAGGCCCCGTAGGGACGAGCTCTGCGCGCCCGCCTGAGCAGACACAGCCGCACGAGGGAGGTGCGCTATGAGGGAGCTTAAAGCGGTTCTCCAAGATTGGGAGGCCGTCATCGGCCTTGAGGTGCATACCGAGCTCACCACGCTCAACACCAAGATGTTCTGCTCCTGCCCCATCGAGTTTGGCGCCGCGCCCAATACGCACGTCTGCCCCGTTTGCCTGGGGTTGCCCGGCGCGCTGCCGGTGCCCAACAGAGCCGCCATCGAGTCCATCGTGCTGGCGGGTCTTGCCACCGGCTGCGAGATCGAGAAGCGCTCGATGTTCTATCGCAAGAACTACTTCTACCCCGATATGAGCAAGAACTTCCAGACCACCCAAGGCCCCGTGGCCTTTTGCATGCGCGGCGCAGTCGACCTTGAGGTCACCGGCCCTGCAGCCAAGGAGCGCACAAACCTTGAAAACGCTGCTATCACTGATGAGAAGACCGGGTCTTATGTCACCGCCATCGGCATCACGCGCATCCATATGGAGGAGGACGCCGGCAAGACCATCCACGTGGGTGGTGCCGACGGGCGCATCACGGGGGCGGACTACTCACTGCTGGATTACAATCGCTGCGGTACGCCGCTCATCGAGCTGGTCACCGAGCCCGACCTGCGCACGCCCGAGGAAGCACGTCTCTTCGTGCAGAAGCTCCGTCAGATCTATCTCACGCTCAACATCAGCGACTGTTCGATGGAAGAGGGCTCACTGCGCTGCGACGGCAATGTGAGTCTGCGGCGTCGTGGCGAGACTACGCTCGGCACCAAGACCGAGCTCAAGAACATGAACAGCTTCAAGAACCTGCACGACGGGTTGGCCTTTGAGATATGCCGCCAGGCCGAGGTGCTCGAATCCGGTGGCACCGTGTTGCAGGA
>JAITTM010000129.1 GCA_031286975.1 Coriobacteriales bacterium | reverse complement strand
GCGCATCGTCTCGCAACCGCAGACCCTGGCGACGCTCAAGGTCTCCGGTGTCAGGAACATCTCCCCCGTGCGCCGCGTTAGCGAGCACAGCGTCTTTGCCGAGGCCTGGGGCATCATCTTGACCTGCGAGCAGGAGGTCGCGCACGATGTCGCCTTTTTGGGCGTGCGTGCCTCGTACCTGAGCAAAGCGGCCGCACAGGAGCAAAACGTCTTTCTCTGCAAGGTTCATCGCACGAGCGATTCGCGTTTTGAGCGCGTCGTTACCTTGAGCCCGGCCACAAAGGGCGTATCAGGGGATAAAACCAAAGACGGAGCAATGAGCAAGGCAGCGAGCGACTCCCCACTTCAGAAGAGCCAGCGTGACAAGGACGCGCCTCCTGTCTCGTCCTCCCCCAGCTATCCTCCCACCCTGCAATGGAGACTGAGTAAGCTTGCGGTTCCCGAGGTCGAGCTGCCCGTGCGAGGCCAGGAACTTTGCATCCATATCCCCGCCGATCAGATATATCTGGTCACGGATTGACCTCTCGTTGCCGAGAAATGAAGGTTTTCCGTGGTAAAACCCGTACTTCTCTTGACCAGAGGACAGTAACTGTTAATATGCTGAATCAGGGCTTTCTGCCTTATTCTTGCTCTTTATTTATTGCTGAATCGCACTAGTCGGAGGTTGGAATGTCTGAATTGAGTGGTAGAGAACATCTTGCCGTAATCAAAGTAGTGGGCGTGGGCGGTGGCGGAAGCAATGCGGTCAACCGCATGGTCGAGGCCGGTATCAAGGGCGTCGAGTTCATCGCCATCAACACAGACAGACAGGCATTACTCATGTCCGCTGCCGATCAGACCCTGCATATCGGCGAGGAATTGACCCGTGGTCTGGGGGCTGGCGCCAATCCGGAGATCGGCGCGCAGGCTGCCGAGGAGTCGCGCAACGAGATACGCGAGATCCTTGCCGGCGCCGACATGGTCTTTGTTACCGCCGGCGAGGGCGGCGGCACTGGCACCGGCGCGGCACCCGTGGTTGCGCAGATCAGCCGCGAGGACATCGGTGCGCTGACCGTTGGCGTTGTTACCAAGCCCTTCGGCTTCGAGGGACGCAAGCGCAAGATGCAGGCAGAAGACGGCATCTTGCTGTTGGCCGCCACTGTTGACACCCTCATCGTCATCCCCAACGACCGTCTGCTCCAGATCGTCGAGAAGAAGACCACCATGCTCGATGCCTTCAGGATCGCCGACGACATCCTCCGTCAGGGCACGCAGGGCATCACCGACCTTATCACCATACCGGGCCTCATCAACCTTGACTTCGCCGATGTGCGCACGGTCATGAAGGACGCCGGAACCGCCATGATGGGTATCGGCACCGCCTCAGGCGAGAACCGCGCCGTCGAGGCAGCCACGCAGGCCATCTCAAGCAAGCTGCTCGAGTCTTCCATTGTGGGCGCGAACCGCATCCTCGTCTCTGTTGCCGGTGCCTCTGATATGGGGCTCATCGAGGTCTCAGAGGCAACCGACACTGTGACAGAAGCCGCAGACCCTGATGCCACCATCATCTTTGGTGCCGTTGTTGACGACTCGCTTGATGATCTGATACGTGTCACCGTCATTGCAACCGGTTTCAGCGACCAGAACACGCAGGCCTCGCTTGATTTTGGTTTGCCGCAGGCGGCTCCACCTGTCAGCAGTGACACTTTGTCGGGCTTTGCCCCTGTCTCCCGCCCCGCGCAGAGCTTCAGCGGCAGCGGCTTTGACGACGATTACATTCCCGACTTCCTCAAACGGGGGTTCTAGGAGATCAGTACGCATGCAACCATCGAGCAGAACTATCGCGCGATCAGTGACGCGATTGTCGCGGCGTGTGCCCGTGTCAACCGAGACCCGCGGGAGGTAACCCTTGTTGCCGTGAGCAAGACCGTGGGTCTATCCCAGGTCGCTGTCGCCATCGAGCTGGGAATCCACGACTTTGGTGAGAATCGCACGGCTCTTTTCAACGAGAAGTGCGCCGCCTACCCCGCGGAGAAGTGGCACTTCATCGGCAGCATCCAGACCAACAAGATCAAGGAGTTTGTGGGCAAGGCGGCATTGGTGCACTCGGTTGCCTCCGAGCGCGCGCTTCGTGCCATCGCGTCGCGCGCGTTGGGCAAAGGCTGCATCCAAAAAGTGCTCATCGAGGTCAATGTCTCGGGTGAGGCGAGCAAGGGCGGCGTGACACCTGCGGAGCTGCCCGGTCTTCTCCACAGCGCGAATGATCTTGAGGGCATCGAGGTGCGCGGACTCATGACCATGGCACCCCAGGGCGAGCCGGAGGTGGCGCGGGCTACCTTTGCGGGTCTGCGGGAGCTTCGTGACCAGCTGGCACCGCGCTTTTGCACCAGCGGACGCGTGCAACTTTCTGAACTTTCTATGGGGATGTCAGAAGATTACGTCATTGCGATAGAAGAAGGTGCTACCATAGTACGTATAGGCAGGGGCATCTGGCTGTAGGCGCGTTTTGCCTCGACCGACACAAAAGAATCATAAACGTAGCTCGTGAAATCGGTACTATCGTTTGGAGAATCAACATGGGTATATTCGACAGCTTGAAGGATCGGCTGAACCGTGGTTCGAATCAGCAGCAACCGGAATACTATGAGGACGAATATGGGAACCTGGTGCCCTATGAGGATGAGCCGTATGACGACGCATATGACCGTTATCAGGCGGATGACGAGCAGGGCTATGAGCAGGGTTACGAGCAGGACAGATACCTTGGCGCCTCAGGCACAGGCGCGCCGCGCCGCTCGTCCGTGCGCAACTTTGGCTTTGACCGTGGCGACTACCAAAACGACAACCACTCGCCGCTCATCACGGCGTCGGATGTGCGCTCGGCACCGCCCACCGCACGCGGGTTGAGCCGCAGTGCTGGTAGCAGCCGTCCTGCTCGGCGCAGCTCTCGTGCGGCGCAGTTGGTGGGGGACGACAGCTCTATCTACAAGGATGGGCTGTCGCGTTCGCCGATAAACTCGCTTACCGAGCTCCAGAGCGAGCGCCAGCGCCTTGAGGCGGCAACCAGGATCGACAGCCAGACCAGCGCGCAACCGCAGTACAGCCTGCGTTCGGGTCTGGTCAACGTGCGGATGGAGCCACGCCTTAATCGTCAGGTCAATGTGATAAATCCGGTATCCTATGCGGATGCAGAGAAGGTCGCGGCTGGTCTCAAGGGTGGGGATGCGGTCGTGGTGGTGCTCACCGCAACGCGCCCCGAGCTTGCCAAGCGCATCCTTGACTTCGTGTTTGGGGCAGCAAGCGCGCTTGACGGCAAGGTCGACCGTCTGGCAGATCGCGTATTCGCCATCACGCGTGACGCGCCGATCTCAAAAGAGGAGCGGGAACTCCTGCAGACTCGCGGTGTTGTATAGTTAAGGAGGGTGGAGCAGCAGATGGACGATATTTCAAGCAGGCTCGGCAAGCTGGCGCTCATTGGTGGCGGCAGGATGGGAGAAGCCATCCTTGCCGGTTTGATACACGGGGCGCTTTTTGACCCCGCGACCAT
>JAITTM010000217.1 GCA_031286975.1 Coriobacteriales bacterium | reverse complement strand
GGGCAGGAGCGCGCCAAGAAGGCTCTGAGCGTCGCGGTCTACAACCACTACAAGCGCGTCGCCCTTGGTGCTGACTCGCGAGACGACGAGGTCGAGCTGGCCAAGAGCAACATCCTGCTGCTGGGCCCCACCGGTTGCGGCAAGACGCTGCTGGCGCAAACACTCGCCCGTATCCTGCAGGTGCCCTTTGCCATAGCCGATGCCACGGCGCTCACCGAGGCCGGCTACGTGGGTGAGGATGTGGAGAATATCCTGCTCAAACTCATCACCGCGGCCGACAACGACATCGTATCCGCACAGATCGGCATCATCTACATCGACGAGATCGACAAGGTCGCGCGCAAGGCCGAGAACCTCTCCATCACCCGCGATGTGTCGGGCGAGGGCGTGCAGCAGGCCTTGCTCAAGATCATCGAAGGCACCGAGGCAGCGGTACCACCGCAGGGCGGACGCAAGCACCCGCAGCAGGAGCTCATCAAGATCGATACCACCAACATCCTCTTCATCCTGGGCGGTGCCTTTGTGGGGCTCGATAAGATAGTTTCTGAGCGCATTGGCAAGAAGGGCATTGGCTTTGCGGCTGAGATCAAGAAACCCCATAGCCAGCAGACGGCTGAGATATTGGCGAAGACCTTGCCAGAGGATCTCAACAAGTTTGGTATGATCCCTGAGTTTGTGGGGCGTATACCGGTTATCTGCAACGTGGACGAGCTGAGTGAGGACGAGCTTGTCAGCATACTCACCGAGCCCAAAAACGCGTTGGTCAAGCAGTACACGCGTATGTTCGAGTTCGAGGATACCCGGCTCAGCTTTACCGAGAGCGCCCTGCGCGAGATTGCCCACGAGGCGGTTGAGCATGGTACGGGCGCCCGCGGCCTGCGCTCCATCTGCGAGCGCACGCTGCTTGATACCATGTACGACCTGCCGGGCAACACCACTATCGCCGAGGTTGTGGTGACGGCCGAGGCCGTGCGCGGCGAGCAGAACCCCACGATAGTGCTGCGGGCGGGTTCGGCCAAATGCAATCAGAAGGCAAGCGCGTAGTCTTAGCTGAATCAGACTACTGGAGCCTCGAACAAAACCTGAGCTCAGGCACGTATTCTTTACGCTCCTTAGGCTCAGGATCTGTTTTTGGTCTTATCCATCGACTTGTTTGACACGTATGAGAGGAATCCTATGGAGCTGTCCAAGTCATATAACCCCCAGCAGATCGAGGCGCCGCTGTTTGCCCTCTGGCAGGCAGGTGGCTATTTTGGGCGCGATGCCGGGGGCTTTGCCAACCCTGATCTGCCGCCCTATAGCATCGTCATCCCACCGCCCAATGTGACGGGCATGCTGCATATGGGCCACGCGCTCAACAACACTTTGCAAGACGTCCTCATACGCAAGGCACGCATGCAGGGTCGCCCCACTCGCTGGATCGTGGGCACCGACCACGCGGGCATCGCCACGCAAAACAGGGTGGAGCAAAAATTTGCCAAAGAGGGCCTGACCCGCTTTGATCTGGGCCGCGAGGCCTTTGTCGAGGCCTGCTGGGACTGGCGCAAGGAGTATGGCTCGACCATCATTGAGCAGCTCAAGGCCATGGGCTGCAGCTGCGATTACAGCGATGAGAAGTTCACAATGGATCCCAGCTACCAGCGCGCCATCCGGCGTGTCTTTATCGACTGGTACCGGCAAGGTCTTATCTATAAGGGACACCGCATTATCAACTGGTGTCCGCGTTGTACCACGGCGCTGGCTGACGACGAAGTCGAGCACACTGACGAGCACGGCCACCTCTGGTACCTGCGTTACCCCCTGGTGACACCTGTTGATGGGCGCGACTACCTGGTGGTGGCCACCACGCGACCCGAGACCATGCTGGGCGACACCGGCGTTGCCGTCAACCCCAGTGACGAGCGCTATGCGGCGTTGGTGGCTGCCGGTGCGCAGCTGCGTCTGCCGCTGGTCGACCGCGTGATACCGCTGTTCGCCGACGACTACGTGGACGCTTGTTTTGGCACCGGCTGCGTTAAGGTCACACCGGCCCACGATCCCAACGACTTTGACATGGGGCAGCGCCACGATCTGGCACAGATCAACGTCTTTGACGAGAATGCCGTGGTCAACGAGCTAGGCGGCCGCTTTGCGGGCATGCCGCGTGAGGCTGCACGCGAGGCCGTCCTCGCCGAGTTCGAGGCCTTGGGGCTGCTCGACCATGTGGAGGAGCACGACCACGCGGTGGGGCACTGCTATCGCTGCCACACCACCATCGAGCCCTGGTTAAGCGAGCAGTGGTTTGTCTCAATGAAGCCGCTTGCCCAGCCCGCCATTGCCGCGGTGCGCGAGGGGCGCGTGATCTTCAACCCCAAGCGCTGGGAGAACGTCTACTTCCACTGGATGGAGAACATCCGCGACTGGTGCATCTCGCGGCAACTCTGGTGGGGGCACCGTATCCCCGTGTTCTATTGTGACAGCTGCGGTTGGACGGACGCACTCAAGGAGGATCCCGCCCTCTGCCCCGTGTGCGGCGCAGTGCCGCGTCAGGACGAGGACGTGCTTGATACCTGGTTCAGCTCGCAACTGTGGCCCTTTGCCACGCAGGGTTGGCCCGACGAGCCAGGGCATCAGGCGGAGCTCGCCGCCTATTACCCCACGCAGGTGCTCAGCACTGCTCGCGACATCATCTTCTTGTGGGTCGCCCGCATGGTGATAAGTTCGCTCTACTTTCAGGAGGGCGAAGTTCCCTTCAAAGACGTCATCATTCACCCCACCGTGCTTGATAAGCGCGGCATCCCCATGTCCAAGTCGCGCGGCAACGGTATCGACCCGCTTGATCTCATTGCAAAATATGGCACCGATGCCATGCGCTTTGGCCTCGCCCTGCAGGTCACCGGCTCACAGGATCTCAAATTCGACGAAGAGAACATCATGCCGATGGCACGCAACTTTGCCAACAAGATATGGAACGCCGCCCGCTTCGTGTTGATGAACCTGGACGATTTTTCTTTCGCGGAGCGCTCTGAGTATGGGGAGAAACCCCTGCCAGAGGCACCCGCGGACGCTGTTGCCCGGGTTTCTCCCCAGCCGCTTTCTGACGCTGACCACTGGATACTGAGCCGCCTGGCGCGCCTCACCGACGAGCTGGCCGAGGGCAAGGAGGGCTACGACTTTGGAGCTGCCGCGCGCGCGCTTTACCGCTTTTTTTGGAGCGAGTTCTGCGACTGGTACATCGAGTTCGCCAAGGGCCAGCTGGCCCAGGGAGGGGACGCGCGTGCGGCGACGCAGCGCAACCTGGTGTTCGTGCTCGATTGTGCCCTGCGCCTGCTGCACCCCTTTATGCCCTTCATCACCGAGCAGATATGGCAGAGCCTGCCCCATGGCGACAGCCGTCCGTCGTTGATTGTGGCCGCCTGGCCCCAGGCCGAGCAGTTGGCGCAGCTGATTGACCCGCAGGCCGAGCACGCGATCGAGCAGGTTTGCGCCATCGTCGCTGCCGTGCGCAGCGCCCGTGCCCGCTATGGCATCTCGCCCAAAGAGGCTCTGACGGTTGCGGTCAGAACCACGGGTGTCACGGCTGAGGCAGATGCCGTCGCCCTTGCCGCGCAGGAGTTGCTTGTGGCGACGCTGGCCAACACCGCCACCTTGCTAATCAGCGCCACGGCCCAAAAACCAGCGCAGGCCTCCGTCTCCATCACGCAGGGGCTCGAGGTCTACATCACACTCGAGGGCTTGGTTGACTTTGCTGCCGAGCGCGCCCGCTTGCAAAAGGAGCAGGCCAAAGCCGCAGCGGATCTTGAGCGCCTCAACAAGAAGCTCGGCAACGAGGGCTTTCTCGCCAAGGCCGCAGCAGATATTGTGGAGAAGACCCGGTGCGATGCCGCTGACCTCCAAAGCGCCCTTACGCAGATCGAGCAGCAGCTGCGCGACCTGGGATAAGGAGGTATTGTGGCGGGCAGTCACAGCGCGCACCAGGGCAAAGCGACTGGGGAAGCTTTGCTTAAAGGGCAACCGGACATGAACACGAGCAATTATCAGCGCGCCCTCGCCCTCCTGCGCGAGGCGCTGGCGTTTGGCATCGAGCCCTCACTCAAAGGAGTGACCGCCACGCTTGAGCAGCTGGGCAATCCGCAGGGTTCCTTTGCGTCGCTGCAGGTTGCCGGCACCAACGGCAAGTCATCCACTGCGCGTTTTGCAGCAGCGATTTTGCGTGCGCAGGGCTTTAGAGTGGGGCTCTATACCTCGCCTGAGCTGGTATTTTATAACGAGCGCATGGAGGTTGACGGCGCGGTTGTTGCAGCTGAGCTCTTTGCACAGGCCGTCTTCGCGGCGCAGACCGCGGCGGATGCGGCAATCGCAGCGGGCAGCCTTAAGCTCATCACCGAGTTCGAGCTCCTAACCGCGGGCGCACTGTGGCTCTTTGCCCAACAAGGGGTGGATATCGCCGTGCTGGAGGTGGGGCTGGGAGGCCGCTGGGACGCCACCAGCGTGGTCACGCCCCAAGTTGCCGCGATAACCGGTGTCGATTTTGACCACACCGCCATCCTCGGCAACACGCTTGAAGAGATCGCTGCCGAGAAGGCCGCAATCATCAAGAGCGGCAGCATTCCCGTGCTCGGTCCCGGCACTGCCGCTGCGCATGACGTGTTTTGCGCCCGTTGCACCGAGGTTGGTGCCGAGCCCGTGCTTGTTGACGGCACCCTGCCGCGCGGTCTTAAGCTGCCTGGCACCCTGCCGCGCTACCAGGAGCAGAATGTCGCGGTCGCCCTTGCCGCGGCGAGGGCGATGCTGGCATGTGAGCTCGACCTTTTGGCGGTGCAGCAGGCGCTCGATGCCCTGGTCATCCCCGGACGCTTTGAGAGCTTGTGCACAGACCCGCTGCTGCTCATCGATGCCGCTCACAATCCGCAGTCCGCACGTGCTTTGGCCGAGGCGCTGCAACAACGCTTTGGCGTGGCAGGGGAGCAGGGGCGCCTGCAAACAGCAAACGAGCCCGCCTGTCTCCTTGGCATACTTAAGGATAAGGACGCGGGCGGCATCATCGACGCGTTGGTGCCCCTGTTCTCGCGCGTGGTTGTGACGCAGAGCGCTTCTGCGCGGGCGATCCCGGCAGGGGAGTTAGCGCGGCTGGTGCAAGAGCGCCAGGGCGTCATGCCCGAGTGCTATACCACCGTAGCCGCGGCGCTTGCGGCGCTGCGCGCCCAGGGCGCAGATGTCGTGGCAACGGGCTCCATCACCCTTGCAGGGGAGGTCAAGGGTGAGGCCAAAGGTGTCTTTGCCCAGCAGACTGACTAGATTCCGTTACAATCGTCCTGTGTTCTGCTAGAATTGTCAGGTCAACAGCCCGAGCGGTTCGCGCTCAGCGAGAGAAGGATACGTACATGGAAGAGATAATCTCGCAGATTATCACACCGGAAGTCAAAACCGCCGCAATGGCGATACTCGTGGTCGTCGGTATTCTCTATCTGATATCCATCATCTGGGTCATCCGCGACTCCTATCTGCGCGGCTCGAACCCGGTTATCTGGGGTATCATCAGCCTGATTCCTTTTGTGGGCGCGTTTACCTATGCCATGCTGCGCCCACCCATGCTGTTGAGCGACCGCGATGAGCAGGACTTGGATTTCACGCTCAAGAAGCGCGAACTGATGAAGTACGGAGAATGCGGGAAGTGCGGGTACCCGGTTGAGCGGGAATACCTTATGTGCCCCCGCTGCGGCACACAACTCAAGAACGAATGTCAGCGTTGCGGTCACGCCTTGAATCCCGATTGGACCGTGTGTCCCTATTGTTGTACGCCAGTACGTTAGCAGCTCCCAGCGGCTTTTTGTAAGCGGCATCTTGCCTTTCAAGCAAGGCTCAGGTGTACTCGTGCAATAGAGTGCGCTGTGTGCATCGGGGCTCTGTTTTCAAAGCAATCTGCTTGCCTACAAAACCCGTACACTGCGGTTGGAGAAGAAAGAGACCTACCATGCCTACCCTCACTATCTCACTTCCCGATGGCTCATCAAAGGAGCTTGTCGATGGTTCGACCGTATACGATGTGGCGGCCTCCATCGGTGCGGGGCTTGCCAAGGCGGCTCTGGCCGGCAAGATCGACGGTGTGCCCGTTGACCTGAGCGTGCTGGTGCCCAATGGTGCCACCGTCGAGATCATCACCAACAAGTCGCCTGAAGCGCTCGATATCCTGCGCCACAGTGCCGCGCACATCATGGCACAGGCGGTGCAGGAGCTCTTTTCGCAGGCGCAGTTTGGCATAGGACCCGCCATCGAGGACGGCTTCTACTACGACATCGAGATCGGGCGCTCCTTTACACCCGAGGATCTGGCGGCCATTGAGCAGCGCATGCACGCGATAGTGGCAGCAGCGCTCCCCTTCACGCGCCGCGAGGTCACGGCAGCGCAGGCGCGCGAGCTGTTTGCCACGCAGCCCCTCAAGCTGGAGCTGATAGACGAGCTGCCCAGCGACACGGTTATCTCCCTGTATTCGCAAGGCGACTTCACCGACCTGTGCCGTGGGCCACATATCCCCGACACGGGCAAGCTGGCCGCCTTCAAGCTCACCAAGCTGGCGGGTGCCTACTGGCGCGGCGACAGCGAACGCCAGATGCTGCAACGCATCTACGGCACCGCCTGGTTCAGCAAGAAAGATCAGGATGCCTACCTTACCCGTATCGAGGAGGCCGAGAAGCGCGACCACCGCAAGCTGGGGCGCGAGCTGGGCATCTACATGATGGACGAGCAGGCGGGCGTTGGCCTGCCGCTCTACCTCCCCAACGGGGCGCGTGTGATTCGCACGCTGCAGGAGTGGCTCCGCAAAGACCTGTACGCGCGCGGCTATGAGGAGGTCATCACCCCGCACATCTATAATGCAGAGGTGTGGAAGCGCAGTGGGCACTACTATTTCTACCAGGACAACATGTACTTCTTCACCATTGATGAGTCCGAGGCCAAAGACGCAAGCAAGCTCAGCGAATACGGCGTCAAGCCCATGAACTGCCCTGGGCACGTGCTGCTCTATGGCAACGAGCTGCGCTCCTATCGCGATCTGCCCCTGCGCTTCTTTGAGTTTGGTACGGTGTATCGCCACGAGATGAGTGGCGTGGTGCATGGCCTGCTGCGCGCCCGTGGCTTCACGCAGGATGACGCGCACGTCTTCTGCCGACAGGATCAGGTGCTCGACGAGGTGCTCGCCATCCTCGATCTGGTCGACCACATCATGTCCACCTTCGAGTTCACCTACACGGCCGAGATCTCGACCCGTCCCGAGAAGTCCATCGGTGAGGACAGCAAGTGGGAGTTCGCCACCGAGCAACTCAAGGCAGCCTGCGCCGCGCACGGGCTGGCCTACGACATCAACGAGGGCGACGGTGCCTTCTATGGCCCCAAGATCGATATCAAGGTGCGCGATGCCATCGGGCGCACCTGGCAGTGCTCAACCGTGCAGGTCGATTTCAATTTTCCCGAGCGCTTTGACCTCACATACCGCACGGCGGACAACGGCGAGGAGCAGCCCTGGATGCTCCACCGCGCCATTTTTGGCTCCATCGAGCGCTTTTTGGGCATCCTGCTTGAGCACTACGCCGGTGCCCTGCCGCTCTGGCTTGCTCCCGTGCAGGTGGCGGTCATCCCCATATCCGACCGCCACATCGACTACGCCTTCGAGGTCAAAAAGCAGCTTGCCGCAGCAGGCGGCCGCGTCGAGGTCTACAACCAAAACGAGCCCATGCGCGTCAAGATTGCCAAGGCTCAGCAGCAAAAGATCCCCTACATGCTGATAGTAGGAGACAAAGAAGTCGCGGAGAAGACCGTGGGTGTGCGCGATCGCACACGTGGCGACCAAGGCAGCCAGCCGGTTGCGGATTTTGCGCAAATCATAGCCGCTGCAGTGGTGTGACGCCATCTTTGCCAAGCACCCACCAGCCCCGCAAAGGGTGCATGGCCAAGCCTACCTCTTGTTGAATGGTGCACATGCAGCTACCCGTCTCCTGTAAGCTCTGCCCCCGTGCGTGCGGTGCCAACCGTGCGGCGGGGGAGCACGGCGTGTGCGGGGCGGACGATACGCTACGTGTTGCGCGCGCCGCGCTGCACGCGTGGGAGGAGCCACCCATCAGCGGCTGGCGGGGGAGCGGCACGGTGTTCTTCTCCAACTGTCCCTTGCAGTGCGTGTATTGCCAAAACGAGAGCATATCCTCGGGGCGGGTGGGCAAGGCTATCGCGGTTGAGCGCCTGGCGCGGATATTCCTAGAGTTGCAAAAGCAGGGTGCGCACAACATCAACCTGGTGACGCCCACGCAGTATGTGCCGCAGATCACCGAGGCGCTTGCAACGGCGCGGATGGCAGGGCTACAACTGCCTGTGGTGTACAACACGAGCGGCTACGAGACGGTCGAGACCATCGAGATGCTCAAGGGGCATGTGGATATCTACCTCACGGACTTCAAGTACTGTGACCCAAAGCTGGCGTGCCGCTACTCCAACGCCCCCGACTATGAACAGCTGGCGTTGCGTGCCCTGCGCGCTATGCTTGCGCAGGTGGGCGACTACACGCTTGGCGACGAGGGCATCCTGCAGCGGGGCGTTATCGTGCGGCACCTTTTGCTGCCGGGGCAGTTGGGAGACTCAAAGGCTGTGGTGGCCACGGTTTTCTCCGCATGCAAAAACCGGGTGTGCTACAGCTTGATGAACCAGTACACGCCTCTTTTGGGAGGGGGATGCGAGCGATTTGCCGAGCTGGGCACCACGGTGAGCGAGGCAGACTACAGCGCGCTGATCGACTTTGCGCTTGGTCTCGGCATCACCAACAGCTTCATGCAGGAGGGCGGCACCGCTGAGGAGAGCTTCATCCCGCCGTTTGACCTTACGGGGGTGGAGGCTGCGCATGATGGATAACGGCGAGCTCTCCGCGGCGGGCACGGTGGTTCCGCGGCATTGGAGGGGCATCATCGGGACGATTTGGAGTGGACAGGCGGTGTCCATCCTCACCAGCACCGCCGCCGGTTATGCTCTGTTGTGGTATCTGACCGAGACCACCGGCAGCGCCTTGGTCCTGGCGTTTGCAAGCTTGGCGGTCTTTGTGCCGGGGGCGATTCTCGGGCCCTTTGCCGGAGCCATCGTTGATCGCTTTGATCGCAAGCTCATCATGATCGTTGCTGACATCGGTATTGCCGTGGTCACCGTGATTGCTGCTCTTCTCATCAGCATGGGCGCTACCTCGATAGCTCTGGTTGTGGGTATTCAGGTTGTGCGCTCCGTGGGGCAGACCTTCCATCAGCCCGCCATGCAAGCGGTCATGCCGCTTTTGGTGCCCGACCGTCACCTGGTGCGCATTGGGAGTCTTGACCAAGGCATCATGTCGGTCAGCAATATCGGTGGGCCGGCGCTGGGCATCTTCATGTACGTGACCTTTGGGCTACAGGTTGCCCTGTTTGCTGACGCTGCGGGCGCGCTCATTGCCTGCGGTGCTCTCTTGCTTGTATCTGTGCCCCAGGCGCAGATGGATAAGGACAAGCGCAGCAACGTGCTGCACGAGATGGGCGACGGACTGCGGGCGATAGGGGAGTGCGAGGGCATGGGGCTGCTCTTTTTGTTCATCTTTTTGGGCACCATCGCGTTCATGCCCATGGCGATGCTGTATCCCCTCATGACCTATGAGCACTTTGCACTGGGTGGCTTTGAGGCCTCTTTGGTTGAGGCGGTCTTTGGCATCGGCCTGCTGCTGGGCTCGATTGTGCTGGGCATCTGGGGTGGAGGGCGCAAGCTCGTGTGGCTGGTGGCTCTCTCGATAGGCGGTTGTGGCATTGTATCGATTGCCTGCGGCCTGTTGCCACCTGCGGCGTTTTCTAGCTTCGTGGTGTTCAGCGGCGTCATGGCGGTCGCGATGGCGTTTTTCAACGGCCCGCTTGCGGCGCTCATCCAGCGCAGAATCGCCCCCGAGAAACTCGGACGCGTCATGGCGCTGTTGGGCGTGGTGTTCTCAGTCGCCTCACCCATAGGTCTGCTGGTTGCCGGCCCCGTTGCCGAGGCACTCGGCGTTGCGCCCTGGTTTGTCATCAGCGGCGTGGGCATGGTCGCCGTGGCCATTGCTGCCCTCATTCCGCCCAGTGTACGCTCACTCGATAAACCTGCGGGGGAGTAACCGGGGAGAAAACCGGGAGCCCACTACCTGAAGCCGTTGACGTAGTGAGGGGTCCGAACCGTAGCCAACCGGTTTTGTGGTTTTCGTGTGAAAAGGGCACTTGGTTCCCTTGCAACCAACCTCAATGTCAAGTAAGGTAGCCAAAATCAATAGCGGCTGGGGCAGGCGGCAGGGGCAAAGGGAGCCCAAGATGGCGACAAACAGAATATGCGCGCAGGTACAGCGTGCGCTCAAGCGCAGTGCCTTTGCATCCAAAACGAGGGCTTTACCCTTAAGCTCACGCCCCCTGTTTGGGCAGTTGGCAAACAGCGTCGTTTCAGACAACACCATCCGCTACAACAACATCGCTGAGGGGGTCGACCTCCAATACAGCGTCTAGGGTGCCGCGCTTATTTCTCGCAACGAAAGGGGTCACTATATTCCTGATGATCCGCTAAACATAACT
>JAITTM010000213.1 GCA_031286975.1 Coriobacteriales bacterium | reverse complement strand
TAATCAAGCGACAGATACCAACCCGACCCAAGCTGGAGCCTTTGTTATGACGGAAAAGAAGCCTGTTGTCAGGCGTGATGCAAAAGCCACGGAGACACGCATACTCACCTGCGCCATTGAGTGTTTCTCTCAGGCAAAATACGATGAGGTTGGGGTGCGGCAGATTGCTGCAAAAGCCCAGGTTGACCCCGCCCTGATTAACCGGTACTTTGGCTCCAAGGAAGAGCTTTATGCCGCCGTCCTCCTTGAGGCGGCCAAAGCGATGGATCTAAAGCCGGTTCTCGAGGCCGATCTGTCAAGCCTGGGCGAAGAGCTGGCGACGCTCATGTTTTTGCCCGAGTCCCTTTCCTGCACTATGCTCTATCTCAGAGCAGCAGTTTCGTGCCTGACCGCAGATATATTCGCACAATCCATAGGCGAAGTGCTCATTGCACCTCTTGCGGAGAAGCTCGACCGCCAAGACGGAAGTGTTTTGGCAAACCTTCTCGTGGGAACCTGCATCGGGGTCGCCATGAACTACTACCTGCTCAAAGTGGAACCCTATGCGTCTTTTGCGCCCGAAGAGGCTGCTGCTGTCTTGGGAAAAATGCTCCAGTCGGGCATTGACGAGAGCGCATGAGGGTAGTTTCATCAAGGAAGTGCCGACGAAATACCTGCTGATATTGGTCGAACGGAAAAGCTGCGATTACGGTTTGGTCTCAGAGCAGTAACGACAGGCAGCAGATATTGACTGAATTCATTCATTCATTCAAACTCTTTGGCACGGGAAGCTCCGATAAAAAGGGAATACATCAGATAGCGGGGAGTTGTATGACACGGGTAACGAAAGCGGTAGAGGAGCGGCGACAGGAGATTGTTGATACCGCACGCATTCTGTTCGTACAAAAAGGCTACACCAGTACAGCAATCAGCGACATCGCTTCTGAGATGAGGGTGGCGCAGGGGCTGGTCTATCATTACTTTGATTCCAAACTCGAGATCCTCTATGCGGTGCTCGACGAGTTGATTGACGAGCAGATTGCCAGCGTGCGCACCAAGGTTCGAGGCTTTAAGGGGTCTGCCCGCGACTGCTTGGAGATGTTGCTCACCCAGGAGCACCAGCCTGAGCTACTGGAAAGCCTGCTGCCTTCCATTGTCACAGACAGGGGGATCATGGAGTATGCGGGCAAGAAGATGTCCGTTCTGTCCCTGCCGCAGTTTGAGGATCTGATCATCAAGGGCAACGAGGACGGCTCATGGAACTGCCCCTATCCCAAGGAGACCGCCATTGTCATATTGCAGGGGATAGGCGGACTTATCGACTACGAGATGCTCGAAGAGAGCGACTTGTCTGAGAAGCAGACCATTGTGGGAAGCATCATCTCCCGTCTTTTGGGAATCCTGTAATCGGGAACGTGACCTGAAAGCCTGCGGGCTCTTTAAGGTCATAATCAGCACAAGTAGTGAATGAATTCAGTCAACATAGCGCCCCAGCAGAGCAGTAACACGACCGCAAAACAACCACGACACGACCGCGACACGACCGCAAGAAAGGACGATTCCCATGCTTGAGCTTCAACACATCAAAAAGACCTACCAGGTGGGTGACATCGAAACCAGGGCGCTCGATGACGTAAGCCTGGCGTTTCGCGAGAAGGAGATGGTGGCCATCCTTGGAGCCAGTGGCTCGGGTAAGACCACCTTTCTCAACATCGTGGGAGGGCTCGATCGCTACGATGGCGGGGAACTGCTCATCAAAGGCAGGGACACCCGGGACTTCAAAGAGAAGGACTGGGATGCCTACCGCAATAACTCCATCGGCTTTGTGTTTCAAAACTATAACCTCATTTCGCACCTGAGCATTGTCGCCAATGTGGAGTTGAGCATGACGCTTTCTGGTGTGGGGGCGGCGGAGAAGCACCGGCGCGCCATCAAGGTGCTGGAGGACGTGGGCCTTAAGGATCACCTGCACAAACGCCCCAACCAGCTATCCGGTGGGCAGATGCAGCGCGTTGCCATCGCGCGCGCCTTGGTCAACGACCCGGAGATTCTGCTTTGTGACGAGCCTACCGGGGCGCTCGACTCGGTGACCAGTGTGCAGATTATGGATCTCATCAAGGAGATATCCAAAGACCGGCTTGTCATCATGGTGACGCACAACCCGTTGATCGCCGAGCAGTATGCCGAGCGCACCGTCCGTTTTGCGGACGGCAAGGTGCTGGAGGATTCCAAGCCCTATGACGCCGTGGCGGATAAAGAAGAGATCTTCAGCCTCAAGAAGACGAGCATGAATTTCCTCACAGCACTCAATCTGAGCTTCAACAACATCCGCACCAAGAAGGGGCGCACCTTTCTTACGGCGCTTGCCTCAAGCATCGGCATCATCGGCATCGCCATCATCTTGAGCCTGTCCAACGGTTTTCAGGGACAGGTCGACAGCTTCCAACAGGATTCGATGGCGGGATTTCCTATCATCGTGTCGCAGACGACGATGGAGCTTGACGCAGATACCATGGCCGAGCAGACGAGCATGATGAGCGCCATGATGACGGGGGGTCTCGAATTTGTGGACACCGATTACGTGACACCCTACGACCCGACGAAAAACACGATTACGCACACCAATAAATTCACTGACAAATACCTTGCATACCTGCAAGACATCGACCCTGCCATTTGCCAAAACATCGGCTATACCCGTATTGTGGGTATGAACCTGCTGCGTGAGGTTGATGGCGAAGTCAAGCCGATCACTGTGGCCGCGGGCATCGACCTGGGCGGCGACAGTTCCAGCAGCGGCAGTGCAGGCGGTGCTGCCAGCGGCATGCAGTCGATGATGTCATCTTTGGGCAGCACAACCGATATGGGGGTGACATCTTATCCCTCAAGCGCGAGCGGGTATGAAGGGTATCTCGAGAGTCACTACGACCTGCTTGCCGGTGCGTACCCTTCCGCGGTGACCGACATGGTGCTCGTGGTTGACAACGAGAACAAGGTCAACGTGAACACCCTCAAGAACCTGGGCTTTAATGCCAAGGACGGCAAGACGCTCTCCTTTGACGCCATTGTAGGCACCACCCTTAAGCTCATCGGCAACAACGATTTCTATATTGAGACTGAATTTGGCACGTACTTGCCCGGCAGTGACTACGACAAGATGTACAACTCATCCCAGTCGACAACGCTGCGGATAAGCGGCATCGTACGCCAAAACCCCGATGCGGGGGTTGGCATCCTGAGCACCGGCTTAGTCTACAGTGACGATTTGGTAAACGTGGTGGTCGATAAGGCCAAGGACTCGGCGATTGTCAGGGCGCAAAGGACCAGCAGTACCAACGTGATGACCATGGAGCCGCTCACGGGCGATGCCAAAGATGCGTTCATCTCCTACCTCGGCGGCAGTGCGACCCCCCTGATGATACTCATCTACCCGTCGGACTTCGACGCCAAGGCTGCCGTTCTCGACTACCTCGATGCCTACAACGACGATAAGCCCAAGGACGATCAGGTCATCTATAACGATCTCGCAGGCACCATCAGCGGCCTCACCGGTGGCATCATGAGCGCCATCACGCTTGTGCTCATCGCATTCTCGGCCATATCGCTGGTGGTGAGCCTCATCATGGTGGCCATCATCACCTACACCTCGGTGCTCGAACGTACCAAGGAGATAGGCATCCTCAAGTCGCTCGGCGCGCGACGCAAGGACATCACCCGCGTTTTCAATGCCGAGACCCTTCTCATCGGACTGTTCTCGGGCTGTCTGGGAATCCTGGTGGCATGGCTGGCGACCTTCCCCATAAACAGCGCAATCTACAACATGACCGACCTCGCCAACGTCGCCCAGATGAACCCGCTGTATTCGTTCATACTCGTTGTTATAAGCACCGTGCTCGCCGTTCTTGGTGGCTACATCCCCGCGCTCATGGCCTCCCGCAAAAACGCCGTTGATGCCCTGCGCACCGAGTAGAACATGCGGATAAGGGCGGGCGCCATGTGGTTGGCACTCGCCCTTATCCGCAGTATCCGCCTGTTGCGCACGCTACGGTTTTCTCGGCATTCACGCCCCTACTCCACGTAGCCAAGGTTTCGTGAGATGGCGAAAGCCTTGTCGCGCACATACTCCGCAACCTCGGCGACGCGGTCCTCTGTAAGGATTGTTGGAGGGCCGCTTGCGCTTATGGCGGCGATTATCTCGCCGCGGTAGTCGAAGATGGGGGCGCCGATGCAGCGGTTGTTGAGGCTGTACTCGAGGTTGTCCATCGCCCA
>JAITTM010000103.1 GCA_031286975.1 Coriobacteriales bacterium | reverse complement strand
AGCCGATAACCGGCACGAGCCCCACGAGTTTACGGGCAAGCGCGCGAAAGCCAAAGGCGCTGATGAGCAAGAAGACCAGCTCCTTGATGCGCTCGGTGCCAACGGGCAGACCAAAGGCTCCCGCGATCTGAAGCATCATCTTTGCCTGGTTTAAGGTGAGGAGGGGCATGTCAGCCCCGGGCAAGAAGAATACCGCAGCGATGGCCGCGTTTTGATAGGCGGTCGAACGGGTGATCTCACGCGCAAGTGGACGACGCACAAAGGGCAGCGCGCGCGCAAAGGCGAGGCGTTGGTCGCCCAGGTTGCGCACGATCCAAGCACCCAAGGCATCAAAGGCGGAGACAAGACGCTCCTGCTCGTTGCTGAGCCTGGGGTCTGGTCCCACTATCTCCAAGGCATCCAAGTGAAACTCTGCTACCTCCGCCTGCTGTTGCACTTGTTTGGGATGCAGTGTCAACACAACCGCCGGAACGAAGTGCCGTTTGGCATACGCAAGCGCTTCTCCCACCACCGTCGATTGAGCCGCCAGGATTACCAGCAGGGTTACCTGGTCGTCCACACAGGGGGCGGCCGTTCCAAAGAAGGTCACATCGAGCGTCGTTGTCTCAACCTGGGGGCACAACTGCTCTTTGGCATAGGTGATAAGTTCTGCGCTACAGCTGCCATCCACAAAAACAGAAAGGGAGATCGCCTGCGTGCTTTGCTCGTTTACAAAGCCACTGGCATCCCGAATGCCGCTGAGGCTGAGCGGCAACTTGCCTTTTGTCTCGACCATGATCACTGCTCCTTTTTAGCCGTTCGATGTGTCCATACCGATAATAGCAGACCAAGGGCGATGAAGTTCACCAGCATGAACGAAGAACCATAACTCACAAAGGGCAAAGGGATGCCCGTGATGGGCATGAGTCCACAGGTCATCCCGATGTTCTCAAGAATCTGGAATATCCACATGCCGATGACTCCCGTGACGATGAGTGAGCCAAAGAGGTCACTGGCCTTAAGGGCGATGCGCAAGGCAGCGAAGATGAGAAGACCGTATACCACGATGAGTGAGACGCTACCCAAGAATCCGAGCTCCTCCGCCAGTACGCAGAAGATGAAGTCTGTTGGTGCCTCGGGGAGAAACCCGAGCCCCGACTGTGTGCCCAGGGTAAGCCCCTTGCCCATCAGCCCCCCTGAGCCGATGGCTATCTTCGCCTGCTTGAGGTTGTAACCGATGCCGCTCGGATCGATGGTCTCGTCCATGAACACGAGCAGGCGGTTTTTCTGGTAGTCCTTGATAAAGACATCATGCCCCGCCCATTGGTCGAGTATCGGATCAAGCGTCAGGATACCCACCACAGCAAACACCAGGAGCACGACGGAGGCGATGAGCCATTTGTAATGCGCACCACCGGTGAAGAGGATGGCAACGCCGATGGCAAAGAACACGAGCCCCGTGCCCAGGTCGGGTTGCAACATGATGCTGGCAAGAGGAACGAGCAGGACAAAGGAGACCTTGATGTACTCCCTGCCGGAATCAAGGCGCCCGCGATAGCGCGAAACAAGGGAGGCCATGAACAGGATGGTGATGATCTTTGCCAGCTCACCGGGCTGAGCTTGAACGCCAAAAATCATGACCCAGCTCTGTGCACCATGCGAGGTCACGCCGATAAAGGGCAAAAGGGGTAGCAAAATGACCACGACATCAAGGATGAGCAGGGGCAAGAAGAGCAGCTCAAAACGATGGTAGTCGAGACGCCAGAACACGCCCAAGGCAACGGCACCTACCGCAACACCCTGAAGCTGGCGCGTGAAGGAGTACTCGGTGCTACCCAAGGTTGCGCTCCATACGACGATGAGCCCAAAGGCCGTTACCGCCGCGGCCATCAGCACCAGAGGTATGTTGACGACATTAAGAAACCTCCGCAGCAACTTTCTGCCACTGTAGGGGGTCTGCGAGGCGGACGGCGCCTGTATCTTGGGTGTCACGGACATCGGGTTTCTCCGCCTTACCGCTCTATGACGTCTTGCGAAACCACGATCTCGCCCACGTCCACGTCATAAAGCTTTGCCAGTGTGTGCTTGACGCCCAGCAGGCCTGCCGAGGAGCCATCCCCCACCTGCTCAACCAGGCAGGCGACACAGTACTTAGGATTCTCGCGCGGGGCATAGGCGACGAACCAGGAGTAGTCGTCCTTGCCGATGACCTCCGCCGTGCCGGTTTTGCCCGCGATCTCAACCGGGAAGGCATCAAAATTGCTGTTGCGCGCCACGACCCGCCGCAGACCCTCCTCGACGCGCTCGACATGCTCGGTGCTAAAAACTGGCTGGACCTCCGGCTCAACTGGCTGGTAGCTGATGATGCTCTGGCCGCTGGGGTCAATCACATCCAACAGCACATGGGGCTTGAGCATCTTGCGGCGCGCAATGCCCGCGTAGCCGTTGCATATCTGCAGGGGTGTTACGAGGATGTCACCTTGACCGATACTCATATTGGTCATATCCCCCGGCTGCCAACGGGCTTCTTCAGGTGTATCGGAGAAGGTCGTCTCCTTCCAAGCGGCATCCGGCACACGTCCCGCTGACTCACCGGGAAGATCGATGCCGGTCTGCGAGCCAAAACCCCAGCTCTTGAGATAGTCTTGGAACACGTTGGTCTTCTCCGCATCAGGCTGCCCATACCAGGTCTCATAGAACTGAGCGCCTGCGCTGTAGAAAAACACGTCGCAGGATTGATTGATGGCCTCCTCAAGGCCCAGGACACCGTGCCCGCCGGGATAGATCCAGCAGCGTTGCCCCCAGGTCGAGCCGTAGGCCTCCCAGAGACCGGTGCATTCGTGCTCGGTGCCCCAACCGATGACACCGTTTTCGAGCCCAGCTAGACTGACGAATGCCTTGAAGGTCGAGGCGGCGGGATACAGACCGGCAAGCACACGGTTGGTGAGCGGGTACCCCGACTCCTCGGCGGTGAGCTGCTCCCACAGATCCGTCGAGATGCCATCGTTGAACTTCTCCGGCTCATAACTGGGGTAGCTTGAGGCGGCAAGTATGCCCCCGTCCTCCACATCGATGCAGATAAGCGCGCCCGCGTTTGCGTTGAGGTGCCCTTTGGCGTGACAGGAGGCGATAACGTCAGCAAGTATCTTGTCGGTCGCCGTCTGCAACTCAAGGTCGATGGTGAGCCTGATGTCGCTGCCGCTTTGGGGAAGCGACTCGTTGAGCACCTTCAGGGGATTACCCAGCACGTCAACCTGGTAGGTGATGGTTCCACGCGTACCTTGGAGCACGCTCTCGAAGCGGGATTCCGCTCCGTCCCTGCCCACGATATCGCCGCTCTCATAGGTCAGGTAGTCGCTTGACTCCTTGAGGTTCTCCTCAGTGACCGGCCCTGTGTAGCCCAGAATATGGGCAGCAAGGCTGCCATAGGCATAGGCGCGGACCGTCTGGGTCTCAACGGATACATCCTCGAACAGGCGGGGATGCTCCTTGATGAACGAGACTACACGCATGGAGCAATCGCGCGCTATAACCCTATCAGACTGCACGCCCAAGGTATCATCCAGAAGCTTGGCACGGATGACGCTCCTGGGAATGCCGAGTACCAGCGAAAGCCGTTGCACCAGCGCCCTGTTGTCGGCGACCTTCTTTGATGCGAGCACCGCCAGAGAGGGGCGGTTGCCCACAAGCTCGATGCCGTTCCTGTCAAGTATCCTGCCCCGGTTAGCGGGAGTCGATACCGTCGAGGTCATGTTCTCCTCTGCCTGTTTGACGTACTCGTCGGTCTCGGCTATCTGTAGCGACCAGAGTCGCACAAAAAGTGTGCCCAGTATTGCGGCGGCAATGACTCCAAAGGTGTAGAAGCGCCCCCGCCCCTCGGTCTTTTTTGGGGTCGCCATATTGTCGGTGTTCCTTACGAGCTCCTGCCCATTGGGCTTGAGCACCGAAAGCCGCTTGAAGCTCTGCTGTACCGAACCGACATGTTGTGGTGTGCGCCGCTTTCTCACAAAACGGATGACAAAGAACCCCGCGATGCAAATGACAAAGACGCCCAGCCCGACGAGCAGGGCAAAGGTACGCGCGTCCATATCAGCGGAACCTGCCCTTCAAGACCCCAGGTTCAGTCTTTTTGCGAGAGCCAAAGCGTGCCAGGATCGGAAAGAGCACAAGCCCGAGCACCGCATCGTAGAGCATGCTGGGCAGGGTGCGAATCACAAGTGATTTGAGGAACTCCGTCTCGCTGCCGATGACGGTGAGAAACACACTGTGGAGCAATTCTCCAAAGAGAGCGGCGACAACCAGGGTCAGAAGCCCGATAAGCCAACTGTTGGCGAACATGCCCTTGTTGAGCGAACTCGTGCTGTAGGCAAGGATCGTGAGGATCAAGGCCATCACTCCCAAAGGACCCTGCGCAAAGAGGTCGTAGAGCAAACCTAGCACAAAGCCCGCCGTGCACGAAGGCGTTGTGCCATGGTTGATGGCGATAAGAACCACGGCCACCAGCATAAAATTGGGGACCACATCATTGATGGCGATATTGGGCGCGATCATGATCTGGAGCACGACCGCGACAAAGGACGTTATGATGATGACGGGGATATTGCTCGCCTTGGTATCCATGTCACGACCCGCCTGCCTGCGCGCCCTGCGCTGCATCGGAGTCCTGGCCTGCGGCATCCGGTACAGCTCCGTTCTCGCCTGCGGCATCCGCGGCGCCGGTGCCACCGGCGCCTGCCGCAGTGGCGAGGGTGACCTCCTTCTGGTTGCCGGTCAGGACGAGAACCTCCTCATAGGTCGCGACCCGTGTGATCGGCTTTATCACAATCGTCTGATAGACATCGGCCGCCACATAATCGGCGCTGACGACCTCCCCGATGGTGATACCCTTGGGGTACACGCCTCCAGCGCCGGAGGTTATAACTACATCTCCGGGAACTACTTCGACATCGAGGGGTATATACTTCAGGTAGAGCAGACCCTCAACCGAGCCTGTGACGATTCCCTCGACGCGGTTGGCCTGCAAGAACACGGCGACACCACTCTGCTCGTCGGTGATGAGCCTGACGACCGACGAGAAGGCGCTAACCGTCTCTATCTGCCCGATAAGCCCATTTGCGCTCATCACGGGCATACCGATCAGCAGCCCGGCAGCGCTGCCCTTGTCGATGGTCAGCACCCTGTTCCACGAATCAGAACTGCGACTGATGACGCGCGCGCCCGTAGCCTCAAGGCTGTAACCGTTTGAGAGCTCAAGGAGTTTGAGCAGGCGGTCGTTCTCCTGGCGATACTCCTCAAGCTGCATGACCATCTCGCGCAGCTCCTCGTTCTGGCTTCGCAGGGCGTCGATATCATCGGAGCTTGCCGTGATGTTGTTGGTGGCGTTGCTGATCGCCTTGAAGGGTATCGAGATGAACGAGCCCGCCTGT
>JAITTM010000174.1 GCA_031286975.1 Coriobacteriales bacterium | reverse complement strand
TGGATAGCTCCTCAATTTTGGCATAATGTCCCATCCTCGCCCTTACGGCAACCAACGCCTCGCGTGTCTTGCTATACTGTTCACGCATCCTTTTACCCGTTTTGAAAGAGGAATCCCGTGACGCAAGCGCTTACCGACCACACTTCCGTGCACTTTGGCACCGATGGCTGGCGTGCCATCATCGGCGACGACTTTAACACCCTCACCGTAGCGCGGGTTGCCGCCGCGGCGGCAACGATATTCCGAGAGGATCACCCCGCCCCTGTCTCGGCATCCGCCCCTGCCGCCGCGCCCGCCTCAGCACCCGGCACACCCGCCGGGTCACCCGACCCCGCCCCCAACACCATCATCATCGGCTATGATACGCGTGAGGATGCCGGGCGCTACGCCGTTTTGGCCGCCACCGTTTTGGCCTCCTACGGCTTTGACATCGTTATCAGCGACGCCTACTGCCCCACGCCCACGCTCTGCTGGTCGGTCGCCAGCAATCCCGCCGCGGTGGGCGGTGTCATGCTCACTTCGAGCCACAATCCTGCCGAATACCTGGGCATCAAGCTGCGTATGAGCGACGGGGGAGCGTCGCCTGCCTCCTTTACCGCACGTGTCGAGGCCGCGTTGAACGACCAGGCACCCGCCTGCTACGCCGAGGCTCTTGCCAACTTCGAGGTCGCCGTCAATGGCACGCCCGATGCCCCCGCCCGCCCCCTCGCGCGCGCCTGCTACCTGCACTTCAGCAACCTTGTGGCGCCTTACCTCACACACCTTGCCGCATCGGTCGACGTCTCTGCCATCGCCGCCGCCAAGCTGCGTGTGGTGGTGGACCCCTTATTCGGAGCAGGCCGGGGCTACCTGGCCGGCCTTCTCACCCAACTAGGCGTGACGGTGGTCGAGGTCAATGGGGCGCAGGATTCCAGCTTCGACGGCCTGCATCCCGAGCCCATCGCTCCCTGGATCAAGCGCGGCGCACAGAAGGTGGTCGAGCTGAGCTTTGATGCCTGCTTCATCACCGACGGCGATGCCGACCGCATCGGTGCCGTAGACGCGCAGGGCAGCTTTGTGAATCCGCATCGCATACTCGCGTTGGTCATCGCTCATCTGGTCGAGGACAAAAAACTCACGGGGCGTGTGGTGCGCACCCTTAGCGGCTCCAACCTTATCCGCCTGCAATGCGAGCGCTTGGGCTTGCCTCTCACTACAACGCCCATCGGCTTCAAGTGGATCTATGAGCAGATGCTCGCTGGCGATGTGCTGGTGGGCGGCGAGGAGTCAGGCGGCATCGGCATCCCCACGCACGTACGCGAGCGCGACGGCCTGCTCATGGCTCTGCTGCTCACCGAGCTCATGGCACAGCGCGGACAGACCCTGCAGCAACTGGTCAGCAACATGCTGGCGCAACTGGGCGGCTTTGAGTACGCCCGCCGCGACCTGCGCCTGAGTTCCGTGCAAAAGGAGGCATTTCTCGCCGCACACGTCGCTCTTGGCGGCACAAGCATCGAGCCCTATACCAAACGCTTTGAGAGCATCGGACAAAAGCTCGGCGCGCTCACCCGCGAAGACGGCCTCAAACTCGAGTTCGTCTCAGGCGCCTGGCTACTCATGCGCCCCTCCGGCACCGAGCCTCTTGTGCGCGTCTATGCAGAAGCTCCCACCCACGAGCAGGTAGAGGCTTTGCTCAACGTTGGCTGCGCCCTGGTAACCGGCTAAGTCGCAGGGCTGTGGCAACCACCCCTCTCGCAGGGAGTTATGGAGTGTTTGTGCAAGCTATGAGATAAGCCCTGCATCACCTGCCACCTCCATCACGGGCACCATCGCCTGGGACGATAACGGTGACTTTTTGCAGACCCACTGCTTACCTACATTTCATCACCAGGTAATATCGTTATTCCGCCCGTCCCGTAGCCTTGGCTCCAGCAAATCAACACAGTAAAGACGGGGTGATTTTGACCACCAAATCACCCCGTCTGTTGCGCCCTGCTGTCATTCTGTACGCAGTTCCTTAGGGGCGTAGGCGGCCTGCCTTGCTGTACGCACTCTGCCTTTCTCATGCTGAATTGGAGCGCAGAAATCGGAGCGTGGGGGCGATCAGGTTTTCTCCCAACTTTATCTCCATAAAAGCAACACAAGTGGCACAAACCACCATCGGGTGACAATGTTACCATTTATCAACAAAAAGGGCTTTACCGCGTACTCCTACGGGAGTACACTGTGCGTATCAATAAATGCTACCAGATGGGTAGCATTTGATAACCGAGGGCTGTCGGCGGGTAGCCGACCAGACAAGAAAGGGGATAGCATGGAACTTTTGACAGACGTGGCGTTCCTCTCGCGACTGCAATTCGCGCTGACGGTCATTTTCCACTTCCTGTTCGTTCCACTCTCCATTGGCCTTGGTCTGTTTGTAGCGGTTTCTGAGACACGCTACTATCGCAGCAAGGATCCAAAGGACAAGGCGGCCACTAAGTTCTGGGCCAAGCTGTTCACTACCACGTTCATCATCGGCGTGGCAACGGGTATCACCATGGAGTTCAGCTTTGGCACCAACTGGGCCAACTACTCGCGCTTTGTAGGTGATATTTTTGGCGCACCTCTAGCGGCTGAGGCGCTTCTTGCGTTCTTCTTGGAGTCGGTGTTCTTGGGCATCGTGCTCTTTGCGCGCGAGAAGATATCGGCCAAGCTGTATCTGGTGTCCGCCTGGCTGGTCTGGATTGGCTCCGCGCTCAGTGCGCTGTGGATCCTCATCGCCAACTCCTGGATGCAGACACCTGCCGGTTATGCAGTGGTGCCTGACGGCAGCAAGGCCGAGATAACCGACTTCTGGGCAGCTGCGCTCAACCCCTCGACGGTCGCGCGCTATCTGCACACCGTTGACTCACTGCTCATCCTGGGCTCCTTCGTGGTCATCGCTGTGGGTGCCTACTATCTGCTCCGCAAGAAGAACATCGACTTTGGCAAGAAGTTCCTCAAGATGGGTCTTGTTGTCGGCTCGATTACTGTTGTCGCGATGCTTCCTTTCGCGCATATGCAAGCTGTCGTGGTTGCTGAGGAGCAGCCCGCCAAGTTGGCTGCCATGGAGGGTCAGTGGGAGGATGGTCCCGCTGATATGGCGTTCTTTGGCTGGGTCGATGAGGCCAATGGCACGACAACCGCTCTTACGCTGCCCGGTCTGACCAGTTGGCTGGCAACCGGTGACGCCAACGCTATCTATCCGGGTCTCAATACCGTGGAGAACGGGCCGGTCGACCTGAGTGCCTATGCCTCCAAGGTGGACAGCTATCCTGGTGGTATCCCGCCGGTCAACCTCACCTTCCAGGCCTATCACATCATGATCATCCTCTGGGGTGCCATGATACTGTGGCTCATCTTTGGCTGGCTCGTGCTAAAGAAGGAGACCTTGCAGAAGAACAAGTTCCTTCTCTACCTGCTGGTCTTTGCACCACTCGTGCCCTTTATCGCCATCCAGGCTGGTTGGATGGTGGCGGAGATAGGCAGGCAGCCCTGGGTTGTCTACGGTCTCTTGCTCACTGATGATGCCATCTCCTATGCCGTAAGCTCGGTCGAGATACTCATCACCATCGTGCTGTTTGTCGTGTTCTACCTGATACTCTTCGTCGGATGGCTGCGTATCGTCCTTAAGCAGATCAAGGTCGGCCCCATCGTTGAAGAAGCTGATGCTGCCCCAAAGGTCACTGCTGCTGCGGAAGGTGGTGAGTAATCATGGATGCACACGCAATTCTTGAGATCATATGGTTCCTTCTCATCGCTGTTTTGATTCTTGGTTACTTTATCCTTGATGGATTCGATCTTGGCGCTGGTCTGCTCTATCCCTTTATCGCCAAGGACGAGAAGGAGAAGAAGTTCGTACGTCGCGCCATCGGTCCTCTGTGGGACGGCAACGAGGTTTGGCTGCTCACGGCGGGTGGTGCCTTGTTTGCGGCGTTCGCTCCGGCGTATGCCACGAGTTTCTCCGGATTCTATCTTGCCATCATGTTGGTGCTCTTTGGTCTGATCTTCCGTGCGATCGCCCTTGAGTTCCGCGGGATCGACAAGAAGTGGTCCAAGTTCTGGGATGCTGCCTTTTTTGTAGGTAGCTTCTTGCCGGCACTGCTCTTTGGTGCTGCCATCGGCAACATCATCGAGGGTGTGGCATTGGCCGGCGCAGGCGACAACATCGTCCTTGCCAGCGGCTTCACCGCTGTTGCTGGCGATTACGTGGGCGGCTTCTTCTCGCTGCTCAATCCCTTTGCCCTGCTGTGTGCCGTGCTGGGTCTGGTGACCTTTGTCACGCTGGGTGCCGCCTGGATCGCCCTCAAGGCGCCCGTGGGCAGTGCCATACACCAGCGTGCGGTCAAGGCGCGCTCGATCTTCAACATCATCGAGATCCTGTGCTTTGCGCTCGTGTCCGTCTTCTTCTTCCTCTTTGTGCTCCCCACATTCGAGGGACGCGACGGCATGCTCTTTGCCTATGTGTTCGCTGTAGTTCTGGTTGTGGGTTGGATTGTCGCTCGCCTGTTCATCAACAAGGGTAACGACCTGCTTGCCTTCATCACCGGCAATGCCGTGCCCGTTGGCTTGGTGGGCATCACGGCAGCGTCGCTCTTCCCCAATCTCATTCCGGCTGCCGACAACCCCGAGGGCGCCATCACGTACTTCCTGCTTCCGGGCGCTGACATCGTGGCGGATTCGCTTACGATCTTCAACTCGGGCAACTCCGAGCTCTGCCTCACGGCAATGCTCATCATCACCTGCATCGGCCTGCCGCTGGTTCTGGCCTATCATGTGATCATCTATCGCACCTTCCGTGGAAGGATAGATATGGACGAGCAAATCGAGTACTAGCATATCAGCAGTACAAGACAGACTCTTCTACCAGAGACCCCGCACAGCGATGTGCGGGGTCTTTTGTTGGTATGCCCGGCATGGGCGCTCGGTGTTGGCTTTTTTGCCAGCCGTGGTATCCTGTGTTCTGCGGGTACCTCTGCTCCGCGATGCGCGCGCCCTTTTGCGGGCGCTTGAGCGCTGCGGCCGTGCCCAACACTGCCTTGGAATTCGCCTCATTGGGAGGCGAGGGGCTCCGACATAAGGGAGGATGCGTATGAGCGAGGAAAAGAGGATTTCGAGAAGGGCGTTTTTGGGTGGCGCGGCTGCGCTTGGTGGTGCCGCGGCTCTGAGCGGATTGGCGGCCTGTGCGCCAACGGCTCAAAACGGGGTTCCTGCCCCAGGTGGGAACGGTGCAACGGGCACTCCTCTAGACACCGCCAAGTACCCCGCGCTGGCCGACAGCCGCAACACGACGATTGACTGGCTGGGCACGCCGCCAGATGTCACGCCTGCGGACTGCGCGGAGACCATCGAGGCCGATGTCGTGGTCATCGGTGCCGCGGTTGCCGGTGAGCTTGCCGGCTACGGTGCCGTCAAAGAGGGTGCCAAAACGATAGTGCTTGAGCGCAACGGTACCGCCCACATCAGTGGCAGCGGTGTTGGTTTCTCCAACTCCAGGTATCAGATCGAGCAAGGCCTGCCCGAGATCGACAAGTATGAGCTCTTCCAGCTGATCTTCAACCAGCTGCAGGGGCGCTGCGATCAAGGGTTGTTGGCAAGCTGGGTCTGGCACAGTGGTGCCGTGCTTGATGAGCTGGAAGAGGTGGTCTTGCAGCCAGCCGGTCTGCCGGGCACAGCGATGGGCGAAGTGCCCGGGCCGGAAAAGAAGTTCGAGATCATGCAAAACCTTGCCAGCCACGTTAACTTCGATGCCTCAGGGGGCGACAATCTGGAGGTCTTTAACAACATCGTCCACGATTGGATCGAGGCAAACGGTGGTGAGATCCACTATGAGATCACCGCGCGCGTGCTGACGCAGGAGCCAGACGGCACGGTGACAGGCGTCATCGCCCAAAACCAGGCTGGCGACTATATCTACTACAAAGCCTCATCTGGCGTGGTCGTGGCCAGCGGCTCCTATGGCGGCAACGAAGAGATGCTCCGGGCATTCGCAAACCCCTGGCTGGCGAACTATGCTATCAACTACGGTGTCTATAACGCCCGCGTCACCGAGACTTCTCCCATAACCACTGATGAGAAGATGGACGATGGCACCGGACACAAGATGCTTTGTTGGGCTGGTGCCGTGATGGAGCAGACCGACCCGTCATTCCAATCCTGGGAGGACACCGGCTATTGGTGGTGGCCATTCTTGCAGGTCGACACCGAGGGCAATCGTTTTCGCAATGAGTCCTCGTCTTGGCTTGACCATACCCATCTTATCGCCGAGCTGCCCGCGGGTGTCAACTACTATTGGCAGATCCTGCCAAACAGCGACTTCGATATGCCCAGCACCCTGATGCCGATGCCGTATAAGGTCTGGGGCGAGAACGTCAACGCCCACGACGAGGTGCACACGGCTGACACCATCGAGGAGCTGGCGGAGCAGATCGACATCGATCCGCAGGTGCTGCGAGCTACGGTTGACCGCTACAACGAGATTTGCACCAGTGGCATTGACGACGACTTTGGCAAGTTGCCCAAATACCTGTCTCCCATCGTCGATCCGCCCTTCCAGGCGGTCAAAGCCAAGTGTCAGTTCTACTGCACATCCAGTGGTGTGAAGATCGACCGTTTTGCCCGTGTTCTGGACAAGAACTGGCATCCTATTCCCAATCTGTACGCTGCCGGAAACACGGTTGGTTGGCGTTTGGGCAGTGGCTACCAGATGACCGTCGGCGGGCTGTGCAACGGCTGGGCCTTCTTCCATGGCTATGTTGCCGGCAAGTCAGCCGCCAATCACGATTGGACCTTTGAGGATATAGGCAAGTAGCCTAAGGCACGAGCTGCCACAAGGAGGCGCCTCCTTGTGGCAGCTGGCGCCTGTTGAGGCGCCCTGTCCATCGGCCGCTGCCGGTGTGGTTGCCGCCAGTTCGTTGGCGGGCTGCACAGCGGAGCAGGGCGAGAGCGGCCCGGGCAAAGAGGGGTCGCCAAACTCGGCTCTTGACCCTAGGATCGAGGTCATCGACGCTGAGGTTCTGGTCATCGGTTGTGGTATCAATGGCATCGAAGCCGCTGCACAGGTCATCACCGAAGGCAAGCATGTCACCATCATCGATAAGGGTCCTTTTACCCAAAATGGTGTGACCGGGTTCAGCTGGGATGCCCTCAATGCGGGAATGGGCAACCCGCCCGTCGAAAGCATGGCGGCATACCTTCCAAACGGCGATCTGGCAAAGGCCGCCTAGGCGTTTGATCCGCATCCGGCAAAATTCGAGCTCATGGTCAACCACACACAATCCCTGCCCGACCGAAACGAGGACGGCACGCTTGCCTGGTATGCCGCCCCAACCCTGTGCCAGAACCTGTTCTTCAGGCGGGAGATGGACTACCTCAAGGTCAAATCAAACACAACGATCTATGACCGCACTATGATTACCCGTGGTCGACGCCCAGATGATTTGATGAATGAGGCTCTAGTGCCCTGTAACAGCTAAAAATGCACAGAGTCACTTGTTCATATTCCGCATTGCTGCGTGGTGGCTTTCCTGAGAAGGACGATGCCAACTTCGCGTGTATGCTTGTCGCCCATAACGTCGATGGTGAGATAACGATCTCCAAACAACCCTTGTCGCCCGTGGCGTGACACCCAAACCTGCGGATTAAACCCCAAAACCAATCGAAGAAGGGCATCCCCTTGAAGTAGAATGGAGTGCAGGCAACCAGAAAGGTGATGTCGAACCATGGGAGCAAAACCGTCCTCGCGCCTATCCATACGTTTCACGGGCATCCTGGCACAGCCGCTGCGCTGGTTTTTGGGCTACGCCTTTGTTTCCGCGTGGACCTTGGTGCTGTATTCGAGTGGCGTTTTGATCATCGACTCCAACAATCTTTTGCCCTTGTCCCTTATCCATCTGTCCTCTTCTGGGGCGGTGATCATCACCTCGGCCTTGATTGCTGTCTTGGCTACGCAACTGACGCCGCTTTGCCGCCGCCGCGAACTGCTCTACCTGATTGCCACCCTCGGTGCCCTGGCAACGGCTGGGGTGGTCTTTGTCAGCTCAGGTGTGCTTGGCGCTGATTGGATGTTCGTCTTTGTTGCGCTTACGGCATTCAGCGGTGTCTGGCTCCAGATTGCCTGGTTCGAGCTGATGGCGACGCAGGGCATCCGCGGAACGCTCTTCTGCCTCGGCGTCACTGCCGTTGTTGGAACCCTGCTGTTTCTCATCATCACCCTGATTCCCCAGGAGTTGGGCATCGTGTTCGGCTGCCTGCTGCCTGTTTTAAGCCTCGTCAGCCTGCGCCCTCTTCAAAGCGACCGCCTGCTTGACTATCAGGGCGCCAAGACGGGCATGCGTCTAACCAAGCGTCCCCGTCTTGGGCAGCTGTTCAGGCAGACCCCCCTCGCGCTGACCGTCACCGTGGGCATCGTCTTTTTCTCGTATGGTGCCATCCGTACCTTGCAGCTTCCGGTCGACCCCACGGCAGCGACCCTACCCGATACCCTGGTGAGCCTCGCGGCAAGCCTCATCGCCATCGGCATCGCGCTGGCCATTGCCCTGTATTCCTATCGGATGAACGCCGCCATCGCCTTCTACATCGCCATTCCTTGCATCATCGTCGCCTCGCTGTTGATCGGCATTCCGGATTCCCCGTCCCAGCTGCTTCCGCAGACGGCCGTCTCAACAGGCACCGATCTTGTCCGACTGCTGGTATTCGCCCTTTTCATCGAGCTGTCCATCACCAAGCGCATCCCAGCGATATTCCTCTTTGCGTTGCTGGGGAGCATCCAGTTTGCCGGCACGCTCCTCGGGCAGCTGTTTGCCGTACTCATCGCGGGCAACGCCCTGGTTATAGCGCTTGTTGTGATGGTTGCCCTGGTAATCGCGATGCTCGTGTTGGTTGCCGCCCGCAGATCACTCAGCGCAAAGGGCATCGCCGCGCAGCCCGGCACGACCCCCGCGCTCAACGACCTCGCACACGCTTCAGCGCTCACACCCCGGGAGTTCGAGGTGCTGCAAATCTGGATCAGTGGCCATAACAGCGCCTATATCGAGGAGCAGCTGCACATCTCCAAGAACACGGTCAAAACCCACCTCAGCCATATCTACGCAAAAACCGGCACCTCGAATCGTGAGGAACTACTGACAGCTTTAGAGAATCAAAAGCCTGCGGAGAATACCGTGCTCTAAGGAACCACTGATTAACTCATTGCATACCATCTAGCAGCCTGTTAGGCCAAAGAATCCTCGCCACCTATAAGAAGTTTTGGTTGACAGAGCACGGGCACTTCTCCCAGTTTGCCTGTGTTTGTCCAGCAAAACAGCCCCTCACCCCTGAGCGGTGATGTTGCTGACGAGGATTTCAGCGCTCTGCGGTGATGCTTCGATCCCTTTTTTCGCGCAGTCTGGTTATCGCTCGGTGGATGTGCTGCCGGGGAGTATCCGCAAGCAACAAAGGAGGAAGTATGGGTGAGAAGAAGAGCACCGCGCGTGCTGAGGAACAGGGTAGTCTGGATCGCCGTAGTTTTCTGCGCGGAGCCGCACTGGTTGGCGCAGGCACCTTGGCAGCAGGAGCACTCGCTGCCTGCGCACCAAACGCTAACGGTAATGGCGACGCGGCCAACAACAGCGCGGATGGCGCAACAGGCGGCAGCGTCACAGGACCGATTGGCGGTGCCATCTGCGCTGATGACTGGCTCGGCACCATGCCCCAGATCGCGGAGAGCGCCGTCTCAGAAACCGTTGACGTTGACGTTGTGGTTCTTGGAGGTGGGCACGCGGGAACCCAGGCGGCGCTCGCGGCAGCTCAGGCAGGCGCTATGGTTGCCGTTGTAGAGAAGCAAACTGAGGAGAAGTACGTCTACTTTGGCGATGACATCTGCGGCTACAACTCACAGTGGATAACCGAGAAGGGCTTTGGCGGCTACAACACAGCTGAGATCACCGCGGAGTATTGCAGGCGCGGTGTTGGGCGTGTGTTGCCGGGGCTCATCAAACTCTTTGTTGAGAAATCCGGCGAGATGTTCGACAACATGGCATCATTGGTTCCCGAGACCAGCGACCTGCTCGACTATGAGGGCGGGCGCTGTGTGATCCAGGTCGCCTATGGCAAGAACAGCGGCAGCGACTATCCCATCGAGCAGTCGGGCTATAAGTCATGGGCCACAACCGTGCAAACGGCTGCAACGATAAACCCCACAGAGGTCATCCCAGGGCGCAAGCTCACCCGTCTCACCGAGATCGAGACCTACTCCATCTGGGAGGCCGAACGTCTGGGTGCAACCTGGTATTGGGGTCACTCGGCCGAGGCGCTCATCTTGGATGGCGATGCCGTGACCGGCGCCTATGCTCTCAAGCCAGACGGCAGCTATCTGCGACTCAATGCAGCCAAGGGCGTCTTGCTGGCAACCGGCGACTTCTCATCCAATCCCGACATGGTCTGGAACCTGCTTGATGACGTTGCCGAGTGGGGAAGCCGCATCGGGTTGAAGCGGGGGGAGCTCATCGGTCCTGGGCGCGACGGTATGGGTCATAAGCTGGGTTGCTGGGCAGGCGGAGCCATCGAGCCTCACCCTCGTGGCTCGATGAACATCATGGGCGGCCAGCCGGGGCCCTGGGGCACCTCCGCGTTCTTGACGCTCAACAAAAACGGCAAGCGCTTTATGAACGAGAGCATGTCTCAACTGGCAGGCGCAGCCTGCATGCGTCAACCGCTGGGAATCATCGCTGCCGTCATGGATGCCAACTTCATGAAATACGTGCAGGGCGCGGGTCTCGATCACGGTGCTCCCAACTGGGGTTATCCGCCCATGTTGGCGCAGATGGAAGCGGATATGCACAACATCGTGCCCGGCCCGGAGGGTGGACCGGTCACCTCGGTGGGTATCGTGAGCCTGAATGAGATCAATACGCACGACCCAGAAGGCGAGGCCAGCGGAGAAAGCTCGATGCCTCCCAGCATCGTCTATGCCGCGAATACCCTCGAAGAACTGCTCGGATATTTGGGATACAGCGGAGCAGAACTCCAGACTGCGCTATCTGAGATTGCCCGCTACAACGAGCTGTGCCAGCAGGGGCTTGACGCAGATTACGCCAAGCAGGCCGATCTGATGATCCCAATCGAGCAGGCACCCTTCTATGGTGCGGTTACGGAGAATACCGGCAGAACATCCCCTGGTCTTGTAACCCTCACGGGTCTTCTGACCGATGAGAACCTCAATGTCATGAAGGCCGACCGCTCCGCTCCCATCAAAGGTTTATATGCCGCGGGCAACACCGTGGGACAGCGCTATAGCATTGGCTACTCCACACCGTCTGCTGGCAACAGCATGGGCATGGCGATGACCCATGGTCGCGAGGCTGGCAAGATCATCGCTGCCCTGTAAAGCAAGCGCGCGCAACCGTACTACAAAGGCACCTCTCGCGGCAGCGCGGAGGTGCCTTTGCATGCATTTTCATACTCTTAAAAGGTTATTCCCTTTGCTATAATGTGGCGTATCATTATGTCAAGACGTGAGAGCAAAGACCTGAGGAGTGTTGTGATGAAGAGCATGAAACATCTGAGAGTACAAACCCGCCTGACCATCTATACGGGCAAAAGTGTTGAAGAAGCGACCTTTGGCAAGGGCATCGCTACCTTACTGCGTGGTATTGAGACCTATGGATCCCTTAACGCTGCCGCCAAGAAGATACACATGGCGTACAGCAAGGCCTGGCGCATCACCAAAGAGACCGAGGCCGGCTTTGGTTTCGACCTCATCAAGCGCGATGGTGCCCGTGGTTCGACGCTTACCGCCGAGGGCAAAAAACTGCTTGAGAC
Source organism: Coriobacteriales bacterium (assembly GCA_031286975.1). Taxonomy (GTDB): domain Bacteria; phylum Actinomycetota; class Coriobacteriia; order Coriobacteriales; family UBA8131; genus JAITTM01. Next base: position 2,440 of record JAITTM010000174.1, on the reverse strand, counting down.
CTATGAGTTGCTCGAGGGCGAAACCGCTGCCTATATCGAGAAACGCTTTGTAGAGGTCATCAGCGCAAAATAGCCTCCCTGATTGTTCGGTAACTTTAGGGAGTTTTTGCGTAAACCTCACAAAGCCCTTGCCATGCTGTCGTTTCAGGCATACCATTTCGCCTAGTTTTCCTTATAAAAGAGGCGGATAGTTGAAAAACTTCTTGAGTAGACTCGTTTTGGTGCTGCTTGCGTTCTCAACTCTTGCGGTGCTGGCTATCTCGATTTATACGGGGTTCATGATGAACTCCGTTTCGACGTTCCTCAAAGAGGACATCGAGTTGCGCCTTATAGCAGATGCCCGTGGCGCAGCGCTCATCGTCACCGCCGAGGAGCTTGAGCAGCTGCAAAGCCCCGAAGACAAGGATACTCCCTTATATGCTAGCCTCAAGGGGCGCCTTATCAAGTTCGCGGACGACTACAACGTGATGTTCGTCTACTTCATGCGCCTGACGGAGACAAACCAGGCGCAGTTCATCATTGACAACGACCTGACAGAAGAGACGGTCGACCTCAGCACCCCTCCCATTGCGATGGAGGAGACTCCCCAGCTCGCCTTTAACGGAACCGCGGCGGCCACTTTGTTCAGGAGTTATTCTCCCGGTTATGACGGTATCCTCTCCGCATACGCTCCGATATACGACGCATCCGGCAACGTTGTGGCAATCGCCGGCGTTGACATCAGTGACGACCAGATACTTGCCGTCAATGATCAGATCCACCTGCTGACGATACTGTTGGTCATCGCCATCATCATCGCCATCGTTGCCGCGGTGAGCAACATCATATTGCAGCTCAACAAGGAGCGGAACCTCAAAACGCAGCTCAACCAACAAGAGCTCATGTCCGACATCTCACAAAGCTTCATCACCAACGAGCAGGTGCACGACCTTATCCCCGAGACGCTCAAACGGGTGGGTCAGTTTTTGGGTGTAGAGCGCGTCTTGATTCTGCGGGCGGACGAGGACACCAATGAGAGTCGTCCCGTCTATACCTGGATTGCCGCGGAGAAGTGCCAGCCCAGGGAGTCGATAACCGGCTTCAATGGCATCATCAACTCGAGTTTTCCCAAAAAACTGCCGCCCACAGGCAACGTGCCAACCGTCTATTGCGGCGACATCACGACCGAATACAACCAGCGCTACAAGGCATTCGAGATAGTGGGGCTCCAATCGTTTGTGTGGGCACCCATCTATGTGGACGGGGGATACTGGGGAATCCTGAGCATCGAGGAGCTTGTGCGCAAACGCAGCTGGTCCGAGAGTGAGGCCCAGCTGGTGGGTATCGCCAGCAGCGCCATTGCCGGTGCCGTTGCGCGTGATGTCATCGAGAAGGAGCGCGAGCAGGCGCTCGACCGCGCGATACAGGCAAGCCAGGCAAAAGGCGACTTTCTCTCAAACATGAGCCACGAGATGCGCACGCCCATGAATGCCATTATCGGCATGACGACCATTGGCAAGGCGGCGGCAGACCTCAAGCGCAAAGATTACTGCCTGAGCAAGATAGACGAGGCTTCGTCCCACCTGCTGGGCATCATCAATGACGTTTTGGATATGTCGAAGATCGAGGCAAACAAGTTCGAGCTTTGCCCCGTGCCCTTTAACTACAGCCAGATGCTGCAACGGGCGGTGACCGTTGTGATCTATAAAGCCGTGGAGAGGGGCCAGATCCTCGAGGTCACTACCGACCCCGCCATCCCGCCGGTTTTGCAGGGCGATGACCAGCGCTTGACCCAGGTCATCACCAACCTGCTCTCCAACGCGGTCAAGTTCAGCCCCGAGGGGAGCAGCATCTATCTGCGCAGCAAGCTCATGGACGCAAGCGAGGGCAGTGTTGCCCTGCAAATCGAGGTGCAGGACAAAGGCATCGGCATCAGCAAGGAGCAACAATCCCGTCTCTTCACCTCCTTTGAGCAGGCGGAGCGCGGCACCTCGCGCCAATACGGGGGCACCGGCTTGGGCCTTGCCATATCCAAGCGCATCGTCGAGCTGATGGGCGGCAGCATCTGGATAGAATCGAAGCTGGGCGAGGGTGCGACCTTCCTCTTTACCGTTACGGTGCAGGTGGGAACCGAGGAGCAGCTCGCGGCTTGGCGGGAGCAGCAGCCTGAGAGCACGGACACCAGCCTTGCTGCACAGAGCATACTGGATGACAGCGTGGCAGCGGGCACGGCGCAGGGAGTGGCTGTCACGCAGGTCGCGGCGGATGATCTTGCGGGCTACCATGCCCTGCTGGCCGAGGATATCGAGGTCAATCGCGAGATTGTCATGGCCTTGCTGGAGCCCACCGGCCTGGGCATTGATGTCGCGGAGAATGGCGAAGAGGCCGTAGCCAGGTTCATCGCGGATCCCGACCGGTATGATATCATCTTCATGGATGTGCAGATGCCGGTGATGGATGG
>JAITTM010000100.1 GCA_031286975.1 Coriobacteriales bacterium | reverse complement strand
CACAGCATCAACCACGAGGATGGTGTGAAAGCGCTTGAACTCGCCCAACAGGCTCATGCCCATGGTGCCGCGATCAAGAACCTCGACGGTATCCGGTAGGCTATAGCGCTCAAGAAGCTCATGCGCAACGCGCGGCCCCACGCCCTCGTCGAGCATAAGGATGTTGCCGATACAGAGAACGGCTATGCGCTCCTGGTTTGCCACTGTTGTCTCCCTTAACAAAGAAGCCCGAAGATGCTCTCTCCGGGCTTCCCTTGATGATGAGGTCACTGCCTAGTGCTCTTTGCCGCCCAAATCGTCCTCGCCTACGATGTTGTGGAGCTTGGGATCGTAGACCAGACCGCCGTGCTCCTTCCAGGCAAAAATCATCTTGGCGGGAGCAGAGCCCTCAATGGTCGCCAGATATGCATGGATAAAGGTGAAGAGGATAAAGACCCACATAACAAAGTAGTGGATGATGCGCACCACCATCAGGCCACCCACCAGATTGGTGAAACCCGCAAAGAGCGGAGCGCTCTGGGTGGGAACCCACAGGCAGAAGCCCGTGAAGGCGACGATGAGGATGATGACGGGCACCGCCAGATAGGCAAGTTTTTGCGGGTTGCCGTATTTTGCCGCCAGCGGATGGTCCTTCTTGAAGAAGAGGTAGTACTTGATCCACGGAATCAGCTGGTGCCGGTTGTCCTTCTGGGCAATCCAATTCTTGTAGTCGGTATCGACCTCGCGGGTGCCACCAGTCGGTGCACTCTTGACAAAGAACGACAACACTACGCGCACCACGCAGTTGGCAAACAAGATGATGCCAAAGAAGATATGAGCGCCACGGGCAGGCCCCATGAATCCCGCGAAGAACGGGAAGTGAATGTAGAAGCCCGTGAAGATCAAGACCGCCATGGAGACAAGGTTGATGTAGTGCGTGATAACAAACGGAAGCGGATGAGCCTCACGATAATGTGCCAGATGCGCCATCTTACTTCACCCCCCAAGGGTTGGTAACCGTACTGAACTTCTTGCCTGTCGCAGGCTCCGAGATATGCACGGCGCAGGCGGTACAGGGATCGAAACTGTGGACGGTACGCAGCGCGTGGATGGGCTTTTCGAGGTCGTTCACGGGAACACCGACAAGTGCCTGCTCCATGGGGCCGAGCCCCGCCTCGTCACGTGGGGAGATATTCCACGTCGAAGGGATGATGATCTGGTACTTGTCGATGACATTGTTGGTGACCTTCATGTAGTGATAGAGCGCACCACGGGGGGCCTCCCACATGCCGGCACCTTCGCCGGTGGTGGTCTCAGGTTGGACGAAGGTCGTGCTGTCGCCACCCTTGAGCGCCTCAATAAGCTCGTTGACCCACTCGACCATCTTATTGGCAATGTAGAGGGTCTCGATGTTGCGAGCGCCCGTGCGTCCCATCGTCGACTTGAGTATCTCGACCTCACCGGCATGACCAAGGGCCTCCAACAAACCGTCGATGCCCTCTTTGATCTCCGGCACGCCCTTGTTGTAGGCAACCAACAGACGGGAGAGTCCACCCGCCTCGTAGGTTTTGCCGTCATAGCGGGGGGCTTTATCCCAGGTGTACTTACCGTTGCGATCAGCACCGCCCTCGGGATAGAAGGGCTCGGTGATGCCATCGCGCGGGTTGACGGGGTCGCCGCTGTCGCTGTAGAAGGACTGCTTGGTGTGCTCGGTAATCAGCTTCTCGTCAGGAACAGCGACACTGCTGTCGCCAAAGCCCCACACACCAGCGGGCAGGTAGCGATTGGAGGGGTCGCGGCTCGGGTCATCAAACACGCCCCAAGCGATATAGCGACCCACACCTCCACCGTAGCTAAAGCCGTTGAGGTAGAACGGAACGATGGCCAAGGTGTCGGGAATCATGGTATTGCTCACCCAGTCGCGAATCTTGATGGCGCGAAACAGGATATCATCGAGCTTCTCCTCAGTGGGAACAAAGGTGGTGCCACCGGGCAGGGAGCTCATGATGTGGGGCATCTTGCCGCCGATGATACCGCTGATCTCCGACGCTGTTGCCTGCATCTCGAGTGCCTCGAGATAGTGAGCCGTGGCAATGAGATCGAGCTCGGGGGGCAGGTTGTAGTCCTTGTCCTCCGTGTCAAACCAGTTGCCCGAGAAGATCGAGAGTTGGCCGTTCTCCGCAAAACCGGCGAGGCGCTTTTTGAGAGCCCCAAAGTCAGTGACACCCGTGCCGGCAGCGTTTGCCAGAGCGAGCGTGTCGGCAATATCCGCATTCAGGGCATTGAGCGGATTGACGTAGTCGAGTGCGGCCAGGTTGTAGAACCAGAGGATGTGTGAGTGCAAGAACTGTGCACCCTCGATGATGTTGCGGATGATGCGGGCGGTATTGGGAATCTCGATTCCGTAGCTCTTCTCGCCAGCGATACAGGCGGAATGCGCGTGCGAGACCGGGCAGACACCGCAGATACGCTGGGCGATATACGCGGCATCAGCGGGCTGTCTGCCTTGCAGGACGAGCTCCATGCCGCGGAAAGCTCCGCCGGTTACCCAGGCACCCGTGACGACATTGTTCTCGACCTCCATGTCGATGCGGAGATGACCCTCGATGCGGTTGACGGGGTCGATGATCGACTGGCCGCTGACCTGGGCAAAACCGATGGGCGCGGGGGCGCTGATGGGCACGACAGCTGAGGCTGGCAGAGGGTTGCCATCTGCATCAACAACCTCGATCGGTTGGGCAATCTCGCCATCGGGCAGCACTTCGACCACCGTCGGCTCGTTGTTCAGTTCCTCTCCGGGAATTGGTGTCGTTTCAGCCATTACTCATCGCCTCCTTTCGTGGTTTCCTCTTTGGCTGCTTCTGGAGCAGTTGCGGTCTTTGTGCTCTCGGCAGCTTTTGCGGCGGCTGCGGCGGAGCCGATGGCCTTTTCGGGGTGTTTGCGATCCCAGGCACGCTCGCGCTCGAAGGGAGCACCACCGGCGGTGCGCTTGGTGGCCTTCATGCCAAAGGCGTGGGCGGCCAATGCCACAACCAGGACGCCACCGACGATGACGGCCGCGGTGGTGGGCTCGAACTTGAGGTCAAAGAGACTCAGCATCTTAAAGCGTCCAAGGAAGGGCGTATTGAGATCAACCCAGTTAAAGCCCTGCTTGAGCGGATTGGCCTCAGCGCAACCGATGCAGGGAGCGCCCGCTTCAACACACCAGCTCACGCGGCGGTTCCAGCGGACGATGGGGCAGTTATTCCTGGTCTGAGGACCTTTGCAGCCCATGGGATACAGGCAGTACCCCTTGCGCTCCTCCTCAGAGCCAAACTGATAGACAAACTCGCCGTTCTC
>JAITTM010000044.1 GCA_031286975.1 Coriobacteriales bacterium | reverse complement strand
TGAGGGAGAACAGTTCGGATTTGTATTCGTCTACGCTTTTCTTGAGGTCATTGATCAAGCCGGGCATCTGGTTGATTTTGCCCGCGTATAATTCTATGGTTGCCAAACTGTCACCCCTGACCTTGTTTGATTCTTAGAAACATAAAAAGTCGCATAATTGTAGCGAAGCCAACGACGCATGACAAGGAGGCAGGGGGATGCTCGCTTTACCTCCTTTGCCCCTCCTTTGCACCTCCTTTGCGCCTCGCCTGCCCGCCGTTATCGCCCGCGTGAACCACCGCATACGTAAAAACACCCATGCTCAAGCTACGAGGCCTGAAATTGCAGTAAACTTACGGGTTCACAGGCACAAGCGCCCGCTTGTTCCAGAGTGACCTCTGGCACAACGCTGGCTATGCTGGCGCTTAGGCAACACAGCCCAACACACGGGCGCACCAGCAACACACCGGCGGCACAGGGGTACAACACGGACGAAACAGGTAAAGGAGGATCGACGATGTTACTCACCGGCGCAGAGATTCTGGCCCATGTACTGATTGAACAAGGTGCAACTACCGTATTTGGCTACCCCGGCGGCGCTGTATTGCCGATCTATGATGCCCTCTACCAGCACCAGGACACGATACACCACTACATCACCGCCCACGAGCAGGGTGCGGCGCACGCGGCCGACGGTTATGCGCGCGCCACTGGCAAGGTGGGCGTGGTGCTTGCCACCAGCGGCCCCGGCTCGACCAACCTGGTAACCGGCATCGCCACCGCCTACATGGACAGCATCCCCCTGGTTGCCATCACCGGCAATGTGGGTGCCTCGCTCATCGGCCGCGACAGCTTTCAGGAGGTCTACACCATGGGCATCACCATGCCCATCACCAAGCACAACTATTTTGTGCAGGATGTTGCCGACCTCGCCGCAACCCTGCGCGAGGCCTTTGCCATCGCCAATAGCGGTCGCAAGGGCCCCGTGCTCATCGACATCACCAAAGATGCCCAGGCCAACGAGTGCGAGTTCGAACCCATGGTATCTGCGGAGAAGACCGGCGCACCCCTTGCCGCCGCCGCCCCGGCTGGCACCACCGCCGCCGCCCCGGCTGACACCACCTGCAACCAGTTCACCCCCGAGGACATCACGCGCGTGGCGGCGTATCTGGCAGAGGCCGAGAGCCCGCTTGTCGTCTTTGGTGGTGGTGTTATCTCAAGCGATGCCTCTCAGGAGCTCTACGATCTGGTTCACAAGCTGGAGATACCCTCCGTCCACACCATCATGGGCACGGGTGCCCTGGGCTTTGACGACCCCTTCAACGAGGGGCTCGTTGGCATGCACGGGTTTTTGAGCGGCAACTGGGCGCTCGAATACGCCGATCTCGTACTCGCCATCGGCTTTCGCTTCTCAGACCGCGTGGCGCTCAACACCCAACGCTGGGCTCCCAACGCGAAGATCGTGCAGATCGACATCGATCGCAGCGAGGTGGACAAGAACATCGAGGTAGACTACGCCCTTATCGGCGACATAAAAGACGTGCTAGCCGCCTTGATCCCGGCGGTCGAGCCCATGAAGCACGACGCCTGGACGGCACAGATACACGCCTGGCGCTCCGAGCAGGACTACCTCCCCCAAAACAGCGAAACCGTGCTCAAGCCGCACCAGATCGTAAACGCCATCGCTGAGCTCGCGGGCGAGGACGCCCTTATCGTCACCGACGTGGGCCAGCACCAGATGTGGGCTGCCCAGTATTGCCAACGCACCAAGCCGCGCAGCTTTTTGACCAGCGGCGGCCTGGGCACCATGGGCTTTGGCTACGGCGCCGCCTTGGGCGCACAGGTTGCCGTGGGGCACAAAAAAGGTTCTGGCGAGAAGTTCGAGCGCCCCGTAGTGCACATCACCGGCGACGGCTCCTTTCACATGAACCTCAACGAGGCCTGCACCGCCGTGACCTACAACCTGCCGGTGCTGACCGTCATCTTCAACAACAGCGTGCTGGGCATGGTGCGCCAGTGGCAGACCGCCTTTTATGACGGGCGCTATTCCAGCACCACGCTCGACCGCAGAACCGACTACGTCAAGGTGGCCGAGGGCTTTGGCGCCACGGGTTATCGCGCGACAAACATCGCCGAGTTCCGCACGGCCTTTGACGCGGCGCTGCGCGGTGAAGGACCCGCCTGGATCGAGTGCGTGATCGACCGCGACGAGCGCGTGCTGCCCATGATTCCCGCTGGCGGCACCGTGCACGACATGATAAGCGACTAAGAGGGAGGGACAAGGCATGACTTCCGATATCTTTGAGGCTGACGCCATCGCCGAGGCACCGCGCCTGCAAACGCGCCACACCATCAGTCTGCTGGTAAACAACCACTTTGGTGTGCTGACGCGCGTCGCCAGCCTCTTTGCCCGCAAGGGCTTCAACATCGACTCCCTCACCGTGAGCGCCACCACCAACAGCGCCATCAGTCGCATCACCGTCACCACCTTTGCCGACGAGCAGAACCTGCAGCAGATCATCAGCCAGGTCGATAAGCTCGTCGAGGTGCGCAAGGCTGTGACGCTCGACCCCGAGAACAGCATCCAGCGCGAGCTGCTGCTGGTGAAGCTCGTCATTGACGATAACCTGCGCAGCACGGTGGTCGATGTGGCCGATGCCTACAAGGCGGAGATAGTCGACTTCACTACAGAGAGCATGACGCTTGAGATCGTGGGCAAACCCGTCAAGATAGACGCCTTTCTTGAGGCCATCGACTCTTACACGATCCTGGAGATGTGTCGCACCGGGGTCACCGCCCTCGAACACGGCGACAGCGTATTGGAATAATGGGCACAGCTTTTACCTGAACGGCTTTTATCCGATTGTATCCGCGATAACAACGAAAGCAGGCAACAAATGATCAAGAAGTATTACGACAAAGACACCAACCTGGGCCTCCTTGATGGCAAGACGGTGGCCATCATCGGCTTTGGCAGCCAAGGGCACGCCCACGCGCTCAACCTGCACGAGAGCGGCGTCAATGTGGTGGTGGGCTTGCGCCCCGGCTCCAAGAGCGTTGAGGCAGCCCAAAAGGGCGGGCTTACCGTGCTTAACCCCGCCGCCGCCGCCAAGGCAGGCGACCTGGTGATGTTGCTCGTGCCCGACGAGACGGCGGCGAGCATCTACCACAGCGACATTCTGCCCAACCTGGAGGAGGGCAACGTGCTGCTGTTCGCCCACGGATTCAACATCCACTACAACCAGATCGTGCCACCCGCCAACGTGGATGTCGCCATGGTGGCGCCCAAAGGGCCGGGGCACACCGTGCGCAGCCAGTACGTCGCGGGCAAGGGCGTGCCGAGCCTCATCGCCGTGCAACAGGATCACAGCGGGCGGGCGCGCGACTTTGCGCTGGCCTACGCGGCCGGCATCGGTGCGGGGCGCGCAGGCATCCTCGAGACCAGCTTCAAGGAGGAAACCGAGACGGATCTCTTTGGCGAGCAGGCCGTGTTATGCGGTGGCGTGACCGAGCTGATGAAGGCGGGCTTTGAGACCCTGGTGGCAGCGGGATACGAGCCCGAGATGGCGTATTTCGAGTGCATCCACGAGATGAAGCTCATCGTCGATCTCATCAACGAGGGCGGTTTTGACTACATGCGCTACTCCATCAGCAACACCGCTGAATACGGCGACTACCGCACGGGCCCGCGCATCATCACGCAGGAGTCGCGCGAGGCCATGAAGCAGGTCTTGAGCGAGATCCAGGACGGCACCTTTGCCAGCGAGTTCATCCAAGAGATGGGCGCAGGCGGCAAGGCGCGCTTTTTGGCCACCCGCCGCAAAGAGAGCGAGCATCAGCTTGAGACCACCGGCGCCGAACTCCGCGCCATGATGAGCTGGCTGCAAGAGAGCAAGTAGCGCGGCAGAGTGCGTAGTGGTGTCACCCGCACACCTTATGTAATGATCCACCGCAAGCGTCCATCGTCAGAAAGGAAGAGCCATGTTTTGTGCACAGTGTGGAACGCAATTGAAAGACGGAAGCAGCTTCTGCCCCGCATGCGGTGCTGCCCAAGGAGAAGTGCCCGCGGTTTTGGTGGCTGACGCAGCTGCGGCTGCGGCTATGCCGGAGCCCGCAAGCGTAGTGGCGCCTACCTCCGCGCCCGCCCCCGCATCGGTATACGCACCCGCGCCCGCGCCGGGGTACGCCCCCGCATCGGTATACGCACCCGCGCCCGCGCCGGGGTTCACACCCGCACCCGCAACGGCGGCCGTGCCCGCCCCGGCAAAGCAGGTGGGCGCCGGTGGAGTCATCGTGCTTGTTGCTAGCATCCTTCTTTTGCTTGTCGAAGCCTGGGGGCTTATCAACAACATCAATGTTTTCATCCGGATCGGCTATTGGCCCTTTGGAAGCCTCTTAGAAAACCCCCTGTTTTACCTTGATCATATCCTGATAATCGGCGTCTCTGTGGTGGGCATCATCCTGTGGCGCAACCGCAAACAGGCGCTCATCCTCATCATCGCCGCAGCCGCCCTCATACTCTGGATTGTCGGTGTATTCATCTATGACATTGTTGGGTTTTTGCAGTACATCGGTGTTGACGATCTCCAGCCTTACCTGGGCGCGGCACTGCCAACGATTATTTCCCAGCTCCTGTTTGGCATCCTGCTACTCATTGGCGCGATAGTACTCAAGCTTTCCAAGCCAGAGGCAGCGCCCGCATACCCCGCCCAGCCCGGCATGCCTGGTCAGCCCGCTCCGTTTGGTCAACCTGGCAGTACTCCAAACGCCAACCCCCTTGATGCCCCTTCGGGCGGCTTTGCGGCCTTAGGCTTCTTTGTCCCCCTGGTTGGGCTCATCCTCTTTCTCATGTGGAAAGACGGCGAGTTCCCCCGGCGCGCGCGTTCGGCCGGCAAGGGAGCGCTCATCGGCGCGATCGTCGCTGTCGTGTTTGGCTGCCTGCTGGGCCTTTTGGTATCTATACTCCCCATGATGGATTTGCTGTGACCTCACAAAAACCAGTGGGGCAGGATCTGCCTGCCCCTCGCACTACTCTATAAGCAGAATAAGCGGAGGAAACCATGCAACAACGGAGTGCCCAGGTCTTACACGGTGTCGAGCGCGCGCCTAACCGCTCGCTCTTCTATGCGATGGGCTACACGCCCGAGGAGCTCACGCGCCCGCTCATCGGCATCGTGAGCGCGCACAGCGAGATCGTGCCGGGGCATATCCACCTCGATAAGCTGGCAGACGCTGCCAAAGCTGGTGTCTACAGCGCGGGTGGAACGCCCATCTTGGTGCCCGCCATCGGCGTATGCGACGGCATTGCCATGGGGCACATCGGCATGAAGTACTCACTGCCCAGCCGCGAGCTCATCGCCGACAGCGTCGAGACCATGGCCAACGCCCATGGCTTTGACGGGCTCGTTCTTATCCCCAATTGCGACAAGATCGTGCCCGGTATGATCATGGCGGCGGCACGACTCAACATACCCGCCGTGGTAGTGAGCGGCGGCCCCATGCTCGCCGGTAAGGTGCACGAGCACGCGAGGCAGGCGGACGCCCCTCCCGCCGCGCCCGCCTCAGACCCCATTGCAGCCGCCTCAGATCACGGCGGGCGCGAAGTCAGCCTCTCAACCTTGTTCGAGGCCGTGGGTGCCCACAAGGCAAAGCTCATCAGCGACGCCCAGTTGCAGGACTTCGAGCTCAACAGCTGCCCCGGCTGCGGCTCGTGCAGCGGCATGTTCACCGCCAACTCGATGAACTGCCTGGCAGAAGCCCTGGGCATTGCCCTGCCCGGCAACGGCACCATCCCCGCCGTGCACGCTCGTCGCACCGCGCTGGCCAAGCACGCCGGTGTTGCCATCATGCAGCTGGTCAAGCGTGGCATCACCACTCGTGACATCATCAACGAGCGCGCCCTGCGCAACGCGATGGCCTGCGACATGGCCCTGGGCTGCTCCACCAACAGCGTCTTGCACCTACTGGCCATCGCCCACGAGGCCAAGGTTCCCCTCACGCTGGCCCACATCGCCGCCCTCAACGAGCAGATACCCAACCTCTGCCACCTCGCCCCCGCTGGCCCCGCTCACATCCAGGATCTCGACGCTGCCGGTGGCATCCCCGCCGTGCTGGCCGAGCTGGCAAGCGCTGGCAAGCTCGACACCAGCTGCCTCACTGCTACAGGCAAAACCGTCGCGGAGAACATCGGGCTTGCCCCTGCCGCGGCCGCCCCAGATGCCGCCAAAAACCAGGAGGTCGCCCCCACCGCTGCGGAGCATGACGCCGCAACACCAGCCCCCAGCTTGGAATCGACGCCTGTCTCCCTCAACCGCAACCCTGCGGTTATCCGCCCCATTGGCGACCCCTACTCCCCCTCCGGTGGCATCGCCGTGTTGTGGGGCAACATCGCACGCGACGGTGCCGTGGTCAAACGGAGCGCCGTCGCGGTCCAGATGTTGCAGCACAGCGGCCCAGCCCGCGTGTTTGACGGCGAGGACGCCGCCATCGCCGCCATCTATGCCCAGCAGATCAGACCCGGCGACGTGGTGGTCATCCGCTATGAGGGCCCTACAGGCGGCCCCGGTATGCGCGAGATGCTCAACCCCACCTCGGCCTTGGCGGGCATGGGGCTCGACAAGGAGGTCGCTCTTCTCACCGACGGACGTTTTAGCGGTGCCTCGCGCGGCGCAAGCATTGGCCATGTGGCCCCCGAGGCGGCAATAGGTGGAGCCATCGGGCTGGTGCAAGAGGGTGATATCATCAGCATCGACATTCCTGCTGGCACACTCAATGCGCAGGTCAGCGAAGATGAGTTCGCCGCCCGCCGCGCCCAGCAACCCGCCTTCAAGCCTGCCGTCACCGAGGGCTGGCTTGCCCGCTACGCCCGCCTGGTGACCGGCGCCAACAAGGGTGCTGTGCTGGAATAACTCGGCGCTGCCTCTCGCCCGCGATCAAACCTGCCTCATCCGCTACAAAAAGACCCCCAAAGCATCAGAGCTTTGGGGGTCTTTTCTCCGTTATGCAAAACCCTTCATTACTCTATTACTTCTTAGAGCGCTTCTCTTTGGTAAGAAGGGCAAATACGCAGCCAACAATCGCAACAGGCACCAAAAACACCAACGAAGCCAAGTTCCAGCCAATCGCGGGATGAGCGACCAGGGGGCCAAACGCCGCGGAGCCCACCATGCCGCCGATGTTCTGAAAGAACGCCACTATCGCCATACCGGTGCCTATCGCGGCGGGCTTCTTTGCCAGCTCGGGGACGATCGAGAACACGCCCGTGGGCATAGCCGCCGAGGCAAGAGCCATGACGATGAGAAAGACCCAGACCAGCGGCAGATTGTCGCCAAAGGCAAAGAAGCTCAGTACCGCAGCTGTTGCCATGGCAAAGACCATCAGCCATTTGCGCGTCCGCAACTTGTCGGAGACAAGCCCCGAAAGCGGCCCGAGCGCCAGCACAAGAAGACTCGTGATGCTGGCCACAAAGCCGGCAGTCTGGGGATCCATGCCGTGTTGCGCCTGAAGGAACGAGGGATAAAAGCCGCTGACCGCCCCGGCATTGATGATGTTCCAGGCCATAAAGGCAATGGCGACAAAAACGATGCTGCGATAATCCGGCTTGACGTCGACGGCCTTCTGCTCAACCGCGCCGGTTTGAGCCTCTTGTGGCGGCTGTGCGTAGACAAAGATCACAAAGAGCAGCGAGAGCAGCGAGAGCGCTGCAACGATCCACCACACGGCACGCCATCCGGCCAGCGCTTCGATAGCAGGCGCGCTATTCATGCCCAATACCACGCCAAAGGGAAACCAGATGGCCCAAAGCCCCATGGCAAGACCCTGCTTCTTCTGTGGGATGAGGCTTGCAATCGAGGCGGGGCCCACAACGGAGATAAGCCCCATGCCAATGCCCTCGATAAAGCGGGAGGCCAGGATAACTGGCACATTGGTAGCAAGAGCGCCGATGGCAGAACCGATAACCAAGCTGGCCCCGGTGATGATCAGGCTCTTTTTGATGCCCAGCTTGTTAAGTATCGCCCCGGCGGGAAACGCCAATACAACGCCTATCATCGAGAACATCGACATGACCCAACCGATGGTCGCGTCAGTAAAACCGAGTTCAGGGATCAGCGAGGGAAACAGTGGTGGTGCCTTGAACATATTGAATGCCGTCATGATGCCCATGAAGAACACAGACGCAAAAATCAACCAGCGTCGGCTCATAGGAAACTCATCGCGTTGTGAGCTCACAATGCCTCCTCTTGTTAAGAGCGGATATGATGTTGTCTATCCAGCGGATAAGACCATAGCCCCCACAGTGGCAGCCTGCATCACCAGCGCGTCCATAGAGGATGCAAATCCCTCATACCCACAGCTTGAATTCGAGTTGCCCTACTCCGCAGGCGCCTGCGTGGCCTCTATCATGTCGAGCAGTTCTTGCAGCGAGTGTATCTCGAGTTTTCGATAGATGTTCGCTATGTGGGTCTTTGCCGTGTGGGTCGAGATGAAGAGGGTTCGCTGGATGTACTCCGCGTTTCTCCCCTTTGCTACCAGAAAAAAGACCTCGACCTCACGTGGCGACAGGTCGTATAAGGCGGCAACGGCTCCACAGCGCTTGCGCCAGGGCGTAAAGGCGGGAATATCGGCAAGCTGTTCATGCGCCGCATCGGCAGAGTAGCCAGTAGGGGGCGCCAAGGTTGTCTCCGCGGCTTCACGGTCCACCAACACCCAGGAATTCTTGCTCTTTAGGAGCCAGGGTGCCGTACTGATGAGCAGGAATACCGCCGCACTGGTGAGATAGAAGCAGAAGAGTGGATTGCCCGCATAGGCATTCATCAGGGGAAACCCTATAAGCAGTCCCAGAGCGAAGGCGAGATAGACCATCGCCCTGTTGATGCCCAGCATCAGCCAAGAGTTCAGGTCGAAGAGGCGGGTGAGGTTCACGGTCTGGACGAGCGCGATCTGGTCAAACAGGATGTAAGCACAGAGGATGACCGTGGCGGCAAAGGTGGTTGTCTCTCCCGCGAGAAAGGGCAAAAGCAAAAGCCCGCCCGCGAGCAGCAACAGCGAGATCTGGCGAGCGATGGCAACACTTGCCTGCAGGCGGTCATGCGAGACGAGCAGGAGTACGCCCAACCCCGCCACGGCGGCACCCAGGATGGACGCGGGGTTAAAGACGTAGAGCAGCGCCTCGCCCGCGGGAGTGACGCTGCCTTGCAGGAGGCCAAACACAAAGGCATAGATCACCAGCTGGAGGGTCGTCGTAACAAAGGGGCGCCGCGTGCTCTTGTAGTCGGGAATCCCGCGCTCACCCTGAGCCTTGTGGCGGATGCGCACGTGGCTCCAGGTCCAACCCAGCATGAAGCTCGAGAGCAGGGGCAGGCAGATGGTCACAAACAGCGAGATGTCATAGGTCAGATTGCGGGTGAGAAAACAGGATATCGAGCCGATGATCATGGAGGCAGCCAGATAGCGCACGGTGTTGTTCGCGGACGTCTCTGAGTAGAGATGAAGCCAGAACAGCATGATAAGGGCTTCTCCCAGACCCATGAAGATGGCAGGGATTACCAGCACCACAGCAGAGGCGAAGATCGCACACAGTACGCCAACCGTGCACAGAACGGCACCCAGGATAAGAAAGTACACACGGTAGTGCGGTTTTCTCCCGATAAGACG
>JAITTM010000222.1 GCA_031286975.1 Coriobacteriales bacterium | reverse complement strand
GTCGCAGCTCTTTGCCGCCACCGTTGCCGAGGACGTGGTGTTTGGGCCAGCCAACCTGGGCAGGGCGGACACGCAGGAGCAGCGCGAGCAGATCGTGCGCACGTCGCTTGAGGCGGTGGGGCTGGATCCCGCGCTTTTTGGCCCCCGTTCACCCTTCACCCTCAGTGGTGGCGAGGCGCGGCGGGTCGCCTTGGCAACGATCCTTGCCATGCAGCCGCAGATGCTGCTCTTTGACGAGCCCACGGCAGGTCTTGACCGCAACGGACGTATCTTCTTTCACCAACTTGTCGCGTTGCAACTGGCAAGCGGCACCGGCGTGGTGGTCGTCTCGCATGACACCGACGAGTTCCTGCCGCGTGTCCATAGCGTACTCACCCTCAAAGAGGGTCGCGTTATCAAAGCTGACGGCAGCGCCACCGTCACTATTAGCCCCTGTTTGCAGGCGCTCCCGTCAGGGGAGGGTTGCATATGCCGGTAGCCGTTCCCTTTGGACAGTATGTTCCCGGACACAGCGCGGTGCATACGCTCGACGCACGCATGAAGCTGCTGCTGGTGGTAGCCTTCGTGTTCGCGCTCTTCATGGTGAGCGGCTGGCTGGGGCTGCTGACCTGCGTGGCACTTCTGGTGACCGCCTACCTTATCGCGGGTGTTCCGCTCAAGCGGGCGGCGCGCGGCTTCAAGCCCGTGCTGCTCATCTTGGCGTTCACCTTCTTTGCTAACGCCCTGACCTTCTCCGCAGTGCCTTTCGATCCTGCCACGGCATCTGACATACCGCAGAGCATCGCCCTTATCGGCAGCTTTGGCGTCCGTCCCTTTGGCGCGCTGCAGGGGCTCTATTTTGTGTTGCGCATCGCCGCGTTGGTAAGCATCACGTCGCTGCTCACCTTTACCAGCTCGGTGGTGAGTCTGGCTGATGCCATCACCAAACTGCTTGCGCCCCTGCGCCTGCTGCGCGTGCCCGTGGAGGACATCGCAACCATGTTCAGCATCGCGCTGCGCTTTATCCCGCTTACGGCAGAGGAGGCGGAGAAGATCATGGTCGCCCAAAGCGCGCGCGGCGTGCGCTTTGACCAGGGAGGCCCGCTCAAGCGTGCCAGAGCCTGGGTGCCGGTGATGATACCGCTGTTCGTCAACCTCTTCAGGCGCGCCGACGAGCTGGCCGCCGCCATGGAATCGCGCTGCTACGTGGGCAAGGGTCGCACGCACCTCAAGGTCGTCGTGCTGCAAGCCCGCGACCTTGTGACCGGCTGCGTGGGCACCGCGCTCCTTATCGTGATTGGAGTCTTGCTGTGAACGGGCCGTCGGAGGAGTTTGGAACCTTGCAGCGCCTGGTAGATGCGCTGTATAGGGAGAAGAAGCGAGTCACTCGGCTCGATGTTATCCTCATGGCCGAGACCTTTGACCTCATCGACGACCTGATGGAGATAGTCCTGCTGCTTCCGCCCGGCAGCTATTATCGGCAGAGGCTCTGTGACCAGTTCAACTCAGCGCTCAGCGGCCATGGCTGGGGCTTTGTCTACGGCACCGTGGAGTAAGAACGTGCTATGATTTTCTCCGCAGACCACAACCGTTGGAGGAAGCATGCTCAATACCTTTTGCAAGCACCCGCTCTGGGAGGTCACCACGTTGTTGGCGGAGGTCGCCCAAGGCATCACGCCGGCTGACACGGTCATCCAAAACGCCCAACTGATCAACGTCTGCACGGCAGAGATTCAAAAGAACACCGAGCTCGCCCTGGTTGCCGGCCGCATCGCCTATGTGGGAGCCTCGGCCGCGCATGCCATCGGCCCCAAAACCCAGGTCATCGATGCGGCGGGGCAGTATGTGGCACCCGGCTTTCTGGACGGGCATATCCACGTCGAGTCGTCCATGCTGGGGGTGGGGGAGTACGCCCGCGCGGTCGTGCCGCACGGCACGGTGGGCATCTACTGCGACCCGCATGAGATATGCAACGTGTTGGGCCTTGCCGGCGTCGAGGTGATGGATGCGGACGCACAGCGCACACCGCTCAAGACCATGATAACCACGCCGTCCTGTGTGCCGGCGGTGCCCGGTTTTGAGGATACGGGCGCGGCCATTGGCCCCGAGGACATCACGGCGACCATGAGCTGGCCCAGTGTGGTGGGTCTGGGCGAGATGATGAACTTCCCCGGCATCCTGGGCGGCGACGCGCAGGCACACGGCGAGGTGGCCGCCACGCTGGCAGCCGACAAGGTGGTTACCGGCCACTACTCGATGCCGGAGACCGACCGCGGCCTCAATGCCTACATTGCCAGCGGCATCCGCTGCGACCACGAGTCCACACGCGCTGAGGACGCACTTGCCAAGATGCGCCTGGGCATGTATGCGATGCTCCGCGAAGGTTCGGCCTGGCACGACTTGCATGAGCTTGCTCCCGTGATAGCCTCCGGTGCCATTGACTCCCGCTTTGCCTGTCTGGTGTCCGACGACAACCATCCTCATACGCTGGTGGCAGACGGCCACCTCGACTACCTGCTGCGTCGTGCTGTGGCCGAGGGCATCGACGTGATCAGCGCCATCCAGATGGTGACCATCAACACGGCAACCTGCTTTCGCATGGATCACGAGCTGGGCTCCCTTGCCCCCGGCAAATGCGCTGACATCGTCTTTCTCAACAACCTGAGCGACCTGGTTGTGACCCGCGTGCTCATCGACGGCGAGGTGGTTGCCGCAAACGGTGCCATCACCTTTGAGCTGCCACCCTTCCAATACCCCGAGTGGGTCACCCACTCCATGCACGTCCGCGACCCCATAGGCCCCGCGACCTTTGCGATTGAGGCGCCTTCCACAGCGGATAAGACCGTCACTATCCGCGCCATCGAGGTCATCCCCGAGCGCGTGGGTTCCGTCGAGTGCCACATCGAGCTGCCCATCATCGACGGCAAACTCGAGTCGGACACGACGCAGGACGTTCTCAAGACCTTCGTGTTCGAGCGCCATCACCAAACCGGCAGCTTTGGCTACGGCTTTGTTAAAGGGTTTGGCATCACGCGCGGCGCGCTTGCCTCCACTGTTGCGCATGACGCACACAACCTGCTGGTCATGGGCAGCAACGATGCCGACATGGCGCTGGCCGCCAACACGCTCATCGCCAGCGGCGGCGGCATGGTCGCGGTGCAAGACGGCCAGGTGCTCGGTCATGTGCCCTTGCCCATTGCCGGTCTCATGAGCGACAGATCGGCCGCCGAGATGGCCGCCCTCGTAGCAAAGCTCGATGCCGCCTGGCACAGCATCGGCTGCGATATGGCCTCGCCCTTCATGACGCTGGCCCTTATCCCCCTTGCCTGCCTGCCCCAACTCCGTCTAACCAACCGCGGATTGGTCGACTGCACCACCTTCCAGTTCGCCCCACTTGTTGTAGGATAGTGCTGCAGCGGAGAAACGAGCAAAAGGAGACCTTCGATGGCAGACCCCAAAGTCAAACGTGTTCTGGTTTCAGTGACGGATAAGACCGGCATCGTGGAGTTTGCCGGAGCCCTGGCGCAGGAGTTCGGTGCCGAGATTGTGAGCACCGGCGGCACCGCCAAGGCGCTTGAGGCAGCCGGCGTACCCACTCGTGCCATCGATGAGCTCACCGGCTTTCCCGAGATGATGGACGGGCGCGTCAAGACCCTTCATCCCCGTGTGCACGGTGGCCTGCTCGCGCGACGCGACCTGCCCAGCCATATGGCCGCGGCACAGGAGCACGGCATCGGCATGATCGACATGGTGGTTGTCAACCTCTATGCCTTTACAGCAACCGTAGCCAAACCCGATGTCACCTTTGCCGATGCCATCGAGAACATCGACATCGGTGGTCCCTCCATGCTGCGCTCAGCAGCCAAGAACCATGCCTCGGTCGCCGTGGTGACCAACCCCGCCAGCTACAGCAGCATTCTTGAGGAGCTCCGCGCCAACGACGGAGCCACCACGCTTGCGACCCGCAAACGGCTGGCGCTCGAGGTCTTTCGTCTCACCAGCGCCTACGACAACGCCATCTACAACTGGCTTGGCCTTGAGCTGGACAGCGCCGCCAGCAACCATGCGTTCGCGGATGATAAGCGCCTCTTCCTCAGCAAGGTGCAGGATCTGCGCTATGGCGAGAATCCGCACCAAAGCGCCGTGTTCTATCGCAACGAGCCCAAGAACCCGCGCTGCAAGATCCGCACGGAGTGGCAGCTTGCCAATGCCCAGCAGCTCCAGGGCAAGGAGCTCAGCTACAACAACTACCTCGACCTCGATGCCGCCTGGAGTGGCGTGCGCGAGTTCAGCGAGCCCACCGCGGTTATCGTCAAGCACCTCACGCCCTGTGGCGTGGCAAGCGACGCGAACATCACGCAGGCCTACAGCAGGGCGCACGCCTGCGACCCCGTGAGTGCCTACGGCGGTGTGATGGCCTTCAACCGTGAGGTGCCAGCGTCGCTGGTCGAGGCCATCTATGCCAATGGTCAATTTATCGAGGCCATCATCGCCCCGAGCTATGAACCCGCGGCCGTAGAGCTCTTCGCCCAAAAACCCAACGCCCGCGTGCTGGCAACGGGGGGCGTCAACCCCGCCGGAGGCATGCTCGACTTTCGCAGCGTCGAGGGCGGCATCCTCGCGCAGACCCCCGACACCGTAGCCGAGGATCCCGCGGCCTTTACCGTTCCCACTCTTCGCCAGCCCACGCCCGCGGAGCTCGAGGATCTGCTCTTTGCCTGGAAGGCCTGCAAGACCGTCAAGTCCAACGCCATCCTCATCGCTAAAGACAAGGCAACCATAGGCACCGGCGCCGGCCAACCCAACCGCGTCAATTCCGCAAAGATAGCGGTAGAACAAGCCGGGGAGAAGGCCGCAGGTGCCGTTGCCGCAAGCGATGCCTTCATGCCCTTTGCCGATTCACTCGAGGTGCTCATCGCCGCCGGAGTGACCGCCGTCATCCAACCCGGTGGCAGCATCCGCGACGACGAGGTACTTGCCGCCGCCAATGCTGCCGGAGTGGCGTTGGTATTTACCGGCCATCGGCATTTCAGGCACTAGGGCTTCTGTGGACGGCATCTTGCCCTTCAAGCACTGGCCTCTGTTCAGTCACGTACTAAGTACGCTCCTTTCACAGAGGCCAGCACTTTCAGGGCAATCTGCTCGTCCACAGAAGCCCTGGCGCTTTTGTTGCACGGCATCTTGAAATGAGTTGTAGGCGATTGAGAAATCCGGATTCTTAAAGGAGTACATTTGACAGCTATAACACTGCGCTGGCGCATCCATGAGGGGCAGATTACTCTGCGCCAGCGCCATCTTAACGCGCTTGCACCACTTGATCTGCCCGCGCCGCTGATGGGCTGGATACATGAGCGTCTTGAGTGGGCGGCCCTCAACCTGCTTGACCAATGCTCGGAGGGCGTGCTCGTTCTCAATATCGATCCGGCCACGGAGGTCGTGGTTTCCCTTGAGCCCCTGCGCGAAACGCCGCAACTCACGTTGGATAACCTGCTGGTAGTCGACGGCGTCATCACCGGCGCCCACATCGACGGCGAGCAGCTCGAGGGTGTCATCTTCATCGAGCAGAGCGGCGTGGTGCAGGCCTCGGCAACGCGGCTTGTAACGGCAGCCTCAACGCTCGCGCGCGACCTGCTCACAACCTTGGGTTATGCGGTGGAGCTGCAGCCTGTGGATGCCACGGATTTCTCCGTAAGTTCTGTCCTGCTTATCTCGGATGAATTTGGAGCAGTGCCCCTCAACCTGACAAATGCAGCGGATGAGAGTGCTGCCGTTAACCGGCTCAGGGCTTGCTTTGAAAAAGTCTTCTAAACAAAAAAACAGGCAGAGAGCACAAATCGCTCTCTGCCTGTCGCTTGCATAACACGCGCAGGTGCTAACTACTGAATAACTGAACCCAATAGTCAACAGAACCATCTTTCACGTACCCAACACCGAGCTTGGTAAACGTTGGATTGAGGATGTTATCTCTATGCCCCTGCGAGCCCATCCAAGCGGCAACTACTTGAGCTGGCGTTTGGTAGCCTGCTGCGATATTCTCGCCAGCAGCACTACATCTGTAGGTAAAGTAATCAAGAACGGTAGACCATCTGCTACCATCTCGACGAGTGTGGCTGAATAACCTACTGATCTCGTCTGCCCTGATGTCGGTTGCGACAACGAGGAATGGGTTGGCAGCAAGCGGTGCTACCCCCGCTTTTGCCCGCTCCTGGTTAACCAAGGTGAGCACCTGGTTTTCATAGGATGCGTGTGTTCCCAGGTTTTGGGTGGTGTTCTCCAGAGCTGTGCCTATCGTGCCGGTTCCACCAAGCAGATAGCCGGTATTGATCATGTTGTACAGGCAGCCTAGGCCCGCGATGTGGTAGAGGGCAAATCTTCCCTCCACCGTGTTATCGGCCAGCAGCAAAACAGACTTGTAGGTGCCGCACAGTGCGGCACCACTCAGGGCATCAGGGAAGTTCCTGCCCGTTGCGATGGCAATGTTATCAAAATCCAGAAGGTTATTAGTAACTGCATAGGCGGCGATGGCGGCTGATGTCTTATAGCGGTCAGCTCCCGCTATTCGCTCATATGTCTTGTTGGTGCCTATCGCACTCTTAATGGTATCGGGCAGGCTTCCGGTGCCGCCAACCAGCAAAAACTTATTGAATCCACCTGCTTTTATGGCGCTCAGAGTCTCTGGTGTGAATCGCTTGTTTACGGTGTCATAGAGAAAGATCGGAAACCGAGCAGTATGGGCCACTGGGGCGATAGATAGGGCATCGGGAAAACTGTTAGCGGTGACGATAATGGCTGCGCTACCCCATGCGGCTTGAGCTTTTCCGTGCTCGTAGATCTTCACAGCGGTCTCGTAGCGACCGCTGCCGGCAAGGCGCGTCACGTTCTGATTGCCCAATTTTGCCTTGAGAGTGGTCTCGATGTTTGCAGAAACCGAACCGGTTCCGCCAACGATGACAACCCTTTTGGCCTTCAGACGGGTGATCTCGGCATTTGTCTGAGTGCTGAGCTTGCCGGGTTCAGTGAGCAAGAGCGGTGCCGAATAAAGACCGCAGAGACTACTTGCGGCAAGCGCGTCAGGAAAGCTCGATCCGGTAGCCAGGATCACTACATCACTGGTAGCGCTGTGCGAGACCTTAGCGATTGCTTGCATGGTCTCATAACGGCCTGCCCCTTGCAGACGCTTCCAATTTGGAGCAGCCTGTGGCTCAATCGAGAGGTCAAGGGACTGAGCGGATACCTCTTGGGAACTTGCGACATACTCAGAAAAAGCGGCAAGCTGCGCTTGCAAACCCTGATCATCTATGCTGTCATCTGCCAGTGGCGCTAAGCTCTCAGCGTCAGAGAACGCGGCTTCTCCAATGTCGGTTGCGCTCGCATCTTCTGCACTGGCCGCGCCCAGCTCTTCGATGTCGGTTGTCTGCGCATCTTTTTCGGCCGCAAAGGCGGCCTGCATTGGCAGCAGCAGCACCGTTAGACACAGTGCCAAACACCAGGCCATAACCTTTTTGGACCTTTTGCGGAATCCCATGATTCGCTCCATTCTGCCCCTCCTTAAGCCTACGTTTGCGTATTCGGCAAATTGTAGCACGTATTTGATCTACTCGTGCTCTGCATCAACTGAAACTATCGCCATCCTCAAATGACCGTGGAGATGCGCTGCCGGGTCTTTTGCGCCCTGCGCAGCGGCTGCCAGCATCGGACGCGCAACAGGACGTGGAAATTTGATGTTAAACTGAACAGCTTTGCTTAACGCGCGGGGCACCTGAAAACCTTAGTTGCTATACTGATTTTCATTCATGATTCAAGAAGCTTGCTTGCAGGCGCAGGCTATGAAGGCGCATGGTTGTGTGGGGCGAGGACGATGAGAGGTGGGCACATGCAGGTCACGAAATCGAAGCCCCTGTTCAGGGTTTTACTTTCCTTTATCTTGGTTGGTGCCTTTTGCCTGCCCGGCTTTGGGTCTGCCAAGGCGGCACAGGCGTCTGAGGTTCTGCCATCGGCAGAGGTGAACCCAGATTACGCATCGGGCGAGATCATCGTCGTCTACCAAAACGCTGAGGAGCAGGGCGCATCCGGCGGCTTTGGGCTGCTCTCCGCCGACGAACCCGACCCCTTGGAGGCAACAAACTTCGAGGTTATTGAAGAACTTGTGGATGCAACCGAGGAAACAGGGACGATAGTGCTCGCCCAGATTCCGGAGGGCGAGACGGTCGAGGAGGCCATTGAAGAGGCGGAGAGTTTGCCCGGCGTTGCGTATGCGCAGCCTAATTACCACTATGCCTTGATGGACGAGCTGTCTTCGGCAGACGATCTTGTAGATGAGTACGAGCAAACCCTGGCCGAGCTGCTGCCAGCGGATGCCCTGGCGGATGTGGTGCTGCCGACAGACGACAGCGAGGCAGCTGAGGATACCGCGTTTGGAGCGCTTGCAACAACCACTGACCCCGATAATAATAACAGTATCGGCTATGGCTATA
>JAITTM010000179.1 GCA_031286975.1 Coriobacteriales bacterium | reverse complement strand
CACTACCTTCCTTATCTTGGGCGCATCACAAGCCCTCGGATACGTTTACCAAATCACGGATGCTGTGCACTATGATACTCGAACCTTTGACGGTTATGATCCTCTTGTTTTGCAGGTAGGAGAAAGTGCGCGAGAGTGTCTCGGGCGTTATGCCCAGAAAGGCGGCCAGGTCGGTCTTGGGCATACTGAGCTCGAATTTGACGCCCTCTTCGAGGCGGGCGCTCGCCTGTAGGGCCTGCCTGAAGAGGTAGCGGCCCAGGCGTGCCTGCGCACCCACGGTAAAGCCCTTGATGAGATCGCTGAGGTGCAGGTTGTCCTCCATGGAGCGCAGGGCGAGCTTGGCGGCAAAGGCAGCGTCGTTTTGTAGCATCTTCTTGATAGGTGCAGCAGGCACAACAAGGAGCTCCGCGTCCTCTGTGACCTCGATGATGCCGTCGTAGCGGCTACCCACCAAGGCCGCCGCAACCGCAAAGGGTATGCCAGCTCCGATGGTCTCGATGATGTATTTCTTGCCGTCAGGATTAACAAAGCAGCATGCCACCTTGCCCCGCCTCAGAATGAAGAAGTGCTCAAGCTCATCGCCCTCGCGCACGATGATCTGGCCGGCTTTGGCATGTGTGTGCTGTATCTCACCCGCGAGCACGGCGCAGGTCTCATCTGTCACGTCGGAGAAAAGCGGAATCGAATGCAGATATGAGGTGAAGTCGCTCTGTGTCATGTCCTGCTCCCTGTAAGCAAGCTGCTCCTATCCAGTGTACTCCTTTCGCGCAGCGTGCGCGCGGCGTGCGCCGGGCAGCCTACACTCTGAAACCCTCTGAAACCCTCTTAACGTGTCCTGGTGGTCATATGGTAATTCGAATTAGAGTCAGTCTCTAAAAGCAACACCAGTAGCCACCGATGTAGTACCAGCCAAGCCCCTCCCTGCTCTCGATAAAATTACGTGCTTCCCTGCATTTTGCTACTGAGATTATAGTACACTGAACCTCAAGCGAATTGTTGGCAGCCCTGAACTTCAAGCACTCTGTATCTCTCTCGATTGGCTGACTCATGGAGAAACGAACGAGAAAGCGTATTCTTGTCGGAGGCAGTATCCTCATTGTCGTCATCGTCGCCGTTTGTGTGGTGGCCGTCGTGCGTCAGACAAACGCATCACGGCTCGACACACTGAGACACGACGAATCCGTCAAGGTTCTTCTGTACGGCAGCGACACTGAAACAGACATGACCGATGAAGAGCGGGAGATGCTCTTCGATTTATTGGAGAAAGTGGAGTATCGCTCTCCGACAATTTATGAGACAGAACCCAGTGCCGGGTTTTCGCAAATTCGATTGAAGGGTGTAACCGATAACGGAGTTGCCAAACTTCGGATAAGCGGTAACTCGACAAACGATATCAGGGTCACCATTAACGAAAGCGATAGATTTGAGACCGTTGCAGCAATACCGGCAGAAAACTACCAGGCTTTCATGGATCTCTATTACTCTATCTATGAGCGCAATCCGGCTCAGTGAATGAAGTACTGCTGAAACTGAACTTCAAGCAATTTGCTGGTAGCCCTGAACTTCAAGCATTCTGTATCTCTTACGATTGGCGGACTCATGGAGAAACGAACGAGAAAGCGTATTCTAATCGGAAGCAGTATCCTTATCGTTGTTATCGTCGCCGTTTGTGTGGTGGCTGCCGTGCGTCAGGCAAACGCATCACGAATCGATACACTGATACACGACGAATCCGTCAAGGTTTTCCTATACGGCAGCGATATCGAAACAGCCATGACTGATGAAGAGCGAAAGATGCTCTTCGATTTATTGGAGAAAGTGGAGTATCGATCACCGACACGATACGAAACAGAACCCATGTCAGGCAGTCTGACACTACGTCTTGTTGGCGTTACTGATAATGGTGTGACCAGCATTAGAATTGTCGCAACAGGTATTAACGATACCAAGGTGTTCATAGAAGAAGAGGGAAGATTTGAGACCGAGGCAACACTACCCGTTGAATACTACCAAGCTTTCTTGGATTTCTATCACTCTATCTATGAGCACAGCGCCATACAATAACTGAATCACTGCTAAGTAGAAGCAAGTAGAAGCACGGCGCCCATTCAACCGTTTGAGGTGGCGGGCGGGGCGTCCGTGTCGCATTTCGCGCGCAGACTAACATGGAGTATCTGCTGCGGGCAGACCGCGATGCATCTGCCGCAGAGCATACAGTCGCCCGCACAAACCGCTTGTGCAGTGCCCTGGATCACCGGATCCAGTATCTGTGGATCAGCCAGACAGACTCGCTTGCAGCTGCCACAGGCCGTGCAACCCGCATCTGCCCTGATGCGCAAGAGCCCCAGCCTGCCAAACAGCTCGTAGAAACCACCCAGGGGGCAGAGTGACTGGCACCAGAGACGACCGGGCAAAAACGCCTCGACCACCACGATGGCGGCCAGCAGCCCCAAGCCTGTGGTGACGCCCAGCGCAAGAGCACGCGAGAGTGCGCCAATGGGCGACAGCAGCTCGAATACTGGAACACCCACCAGGGCGGAGAGCAGGAGCATGCAGCCAGCAACGGCGCATTTGACATGGCGGTCGAGCACGGTTTTCTCCACAGCCTTCTTGCCAAACTTAAGGGCGATCCAATCCACCAGCTCAAGGAGGAGACCGACCGGGCAGACCCAGCCACAGAAGATGCGCGCGCGCAACAGACCATACAACAGCAGCACCAGCGCAGCTCCCGTAAGGAGAACGGGCGCGAGCAGCTCCTTGGACGCAACCAAGACCTGCAGGGCAGCAAAGGGATCCGCCAGCACGATCTGCTGCAGAATGGTCGAGGATGCAAGCGTGCCAAAAAATGAGCCCGCGCCCGGCACGATGCCCCCGGCCGCTTGCGCGGCCAGAGGCAGCATGAAGAGCATGAGCACCGAGACCTGCACCACATGGCGCAGGATGTTCAACGCCTTTTTCACCGGTACTCGTCCCGGTACTCGTCCTCAAAGTTGCAGTAGACGAGGTTGGTGGTCAGGATGCTCTTGATCTTGGTGAGTTTGGTGGCCAGCGCATAGGTGGCATCCAGCGAGGGAGCCTCGATGGTAACTATGAGCTTGCCACCCTCTTGGTGGTGGATCTCAACACCCTCAAGCATGCTGATTGCCGCTCGTGCCTGCTCGCATCTGCCGGGTACCGTCTCGAGCACATAGCTGGAGATGACCGTTTTGGCGCTCGCCATGGCGCTAGGTTTAGCGCTTAGCATGGCGCTAAACCTTCTCGATCTTGACGCAGGTCTTCTTGAAGTCAGGCTCTTTGGAGAGCGGACAATAGTAGTCCTCGACCGCAAGGTTGATGAGCGATTCCTCCGCGAAGAAGGGCGCAAAAACCGTGCCTGCGGGCGGGGAGGTGCGCTTGACCGTTGTTACCGGAATCTCAAAGAAGCCGTGACGCGAGCTGACCTTGACGCGGTCGCCGTCCTTGATGCCCAACGTTGCGCAGTCCTCATCGTTCATCTCAAGCTGCGCCTCGGGCAAGGCGGTGTTAAGCTCAGACACGCGACGGGTCATCGAGCCGGTATGCCAGTGCTCGAGCAGGCGCCCCGTGCAGAACCAGAAGGGATACTCGGCGTCGGGCTCCTCTGCCGGGGGCTCGTAGGGCCTGAATACGGCAGAGGCTTTCTTGCCAGCGGATTTATAGAAACTCACATCACCGGGCAGCCCCGCCTCGCCGTACATCTTGATGCCCTCCTCGTCAAAACCGTCTTGTTGCGAGCCGTTGGCAAATCGCCAGGTAGTCGAGAGCCACTCACCATTGACCTCGCGCACCGGCCAGGTAAGGCTCTGCTTGAGGTACTCGTCATAAGGTGCCAGCTGCTTGGCCTCCATTTTGAGACCGTTTTCAAACTCACCCGCGGTGTTCTTGTTGATATCCTGCGCCGCAGGCAGCAGGTCGGGATTCGAGAAGATGCGGTACTCGTCAAAGAGCCGACGGTTGATCTCACGCTCGTCTCCGTCAAGATCGTCTGTGTCTTTGTTCCAGATAAAACCGAACAGGCGCTCAAAGGCGGACTCGTCGCCGATCTTCGTGTCAGCGAGGACGCGTTTTGCCACCTGCAAGATGATCCAGACATCCCACTTGGCCTCTCCTGGGGGGTCGACGGCCTTCTCGAACACAGCGGTTCTGCGCTCGGCATTGCCGTACTGGCCTTCACGCTCAACCCACATGGCGGCAGGAAACACAACATCAGCGTACTGCGTTGAGAGGGTCGGATAGACCTCGTTGACCACAATGAAGGTGTCGATGATGCCGGTGTGCTCGCCATCTTTGCCCAAGAAGCGTGTGAGGTCAGGCATGGAGACCGCCCAGTTGTTCGAGGCAGACCAGAGAAAGTCCATGTTGCCCTTTGATAGCTCACGGAATATCTTGACGGTATGAAAGCCGGGAGCCTCGATGCCGTCGAGGTACTTGGGCGGCAGGTTCCAGATGGCCTCGCTGTAGCGGCGATGCTGCGGGTTGTTGACCACAAGGTCTGCGGGCAAACGATGGGCGAAGAGCCCCACCTCACGCGCGGTACCGCAGGCGCTTGGCTGCCCCGTGAGCGAGAAGGGGCCACTGCCCGGCTTGGAGATCTTGCCTGAAAGCAGGTGGATGTTATAGATGTTGTGATTCATCCAGGTGCCCCGCGTGTGCTGGTTGACACCCATGGTCCACAAGGACACGATCTTCTTATCGGGATCGGCAAACAAGCTGGCAAGCTCTTCCAGCGCGGCCGCAGGCACGCCGCTGAGCTGCTCGACATACTCAAAGGTATACTCGCTCATCCTCTGCGCAAAGCGCTCAAACTCGATGGGGCTCACATCGTTGACGGTCTTGCCCACGTCGCTGGCATCATAGCCGTCCTCATAGGCCTGCCCGATATTCTCGGCACCCTCTTTGAACTGTACGTGCGCCGAGACGAACTCATGATCATAGAGGTCGTTTTGGATCAGGTAATTACTGATCGCGTTGGCGATGGCAAGGTCGGTGCCCGGCTTGAAGAGCAGGACCTTATCCGCCGTTTGTGATGTGCCCGTTGTGATGGTGGTGATGTCATAGTGCTTGACGCTGGGGTCGTCCACCTTGCGAGCGGTGAGGCGCGAGAAGAGCACCGGGTGCGCCTCGGCCATGTTAGCTCCCCAAGTCACAAAGACATCGGCCTCATCGAGGTCGCTATAAGAACCCATAGGCTCGTCAGTCTGAAACACGTTCATGAAGGCAACCACGGCACTCGCCATGCAAAGGCGCGCGTTGGGGTCGATGTTGTTGGAGAGCAGGCCCGCCTTCCAAAACTTGGCGAGCACATAGCCCTC
>JAITTM010000065.1 GCA_031286975.1 Coriobacteriales bacterium | reverse complement strand
CCTCGGTTTTCTCCCAAACTACTCGCTGTAGACCTTCTCCAGACGGAGACCAAAGCGGCAGCAGATGTCATAGGTGTTGGTGCCGAGGGTGCGCGCCATGTTGTCTATGGTGAGCTCGGTGTCGCCGTCGCGGCCAATGATGAGCACCTCGTCGCCTATCTCGACATCGATGCGCGGCACGCGGCCCGAGGAGCGCATGTTTATCTCAAACATGCACATATCCATGCAGATATTGCCCACCTGTGGGCACAGGCGCCCCTTGACCAGCACGTCCATGCGATTGGACAGCACGCGCGAAAGCCCGTCGCCATAGCCGATAGGCACCGTGGCGATGCGCACGCTACCCGGCGAGCGATAGGTGAGGTTGTAGCTGACCCCCTCGCCCACCGACACCGGCTTTACGTAGCTCACGCGCGCGTGCACGCTCATAGCCGGGTGCAGGTCGATAACGCCCCGCGTGAGTTCGCAGGGGTGCAGGCCGTACAGGGCGATACCGATGCGCACCATGTTAAAACTCGCCACCTTGTAGCGAATAGCCGCGGCGGAGTTGGCCGCGTGCACAATGCCGGGGTTGATGCCCATGTAGCGAATGGTTTCAAGCGCACTGTTAAACCGGTCGAGCTGCAACTTGAACTCGTAGGTGTCTTGCTCGTCCGCCGTGGCAAAATGCGTAAACACGCCCTGCAGCTCCAGTCCGCTGTGAAAGCTGATGGTGCGGAGAAAATCGCCGGCATCGCTGTGGTGCACGCCCAAGCGGTTCATGCCGGTATCGACCTTGAGGTGAAAGGGTGTCACCTTGTTTTGCGCGGAGGACTCCTCGCCCAAGGCAAGCGCAAACTCCATGGTGTCGATAGCAGGGATAAGCTGGTAATGGAGAATGGCGGGGATAGACGCGATAGGCGGCTCCGCCAAGATGATGACTGGCGCGGTGATGCCCGCGCGCCGCAGCGCAATGCCCTCATCAACCGTGGACACGCCAAGGAAGGACGCTCCATTGTTGAGCGCTGCCTTGGCAACGGGCACGGCTCCGTGGCCGTAACCCTCGTCCTTGACCACGGCCATGATCTTGATGCCGGGTCCGATGCGCTTGCGAATAGCCTTGAGGTTGTGCTTGATGGCCTCAAGGTCGATTTCTGCCCAGGCCCAACGCCGCTCCTGCGCGGAAAGCTGGGGCTCCTGAGAGGGAGCAGCAGGGGTAGGGGTGGCAGAAAGCCAAGAGGGAATCGTATCAGCGTCCAGCTCGTCTACGGGCTTCTCGCCATCAAGGGCATCGAACAGGGTGGGGTTGTCAGAGCGGCCAGGATTGTTATCCTGATTGTGCTTGGGGTTCTTGCCCCCGTCGATGACCTTGAATCCGTCCATAGCGCTCCCTTGTTGCCGTAATAAATGCGTGCATCCAGTTTACCACTCGAGTGTCTGGCAGTGATAGGGCGCCCCTTCAGCGCGTTCACTGGCGGGGTATTGCTTCTCTGCACTATCTGTTATAATACCTATAGAACAAGAGGAGATAACCATGTTGCTCTCTATCGAACCAGACAGTGGGGTGCCGTTGTACCTGCAACTACGCAACCAGATAGTGGCGGCGTTGGTGTGGGGCGAGCTGAACGAGGGCGATGGTTTGCCCTCCGTGCGCCAGCTTGGGGTGGATCTGGGCATCAACCTGCATACGGTCAACAAAGCCTACAAAGTCTTGGAGGAGGAGGGCTACCTCAAGATTGTTGGGCGCCGGGGTGCCATCATCACCGCACGGCCCAGCTACGACAATGCGTATCTTGAGCAGCTTGAGGCCTCACTGGCTCGCTTGTTCATCGAGGCTCGCAGCCATGGTGTCGACGCGGCGCTGTTCGAGCACATAGTGCAAAAAGCACTGGATAACACCCCCACGGAGAAGGAGGCTTCATCATGATATTCGCGCTGCTGGTAATCATCGATCTTTTTCTTATTATGAGTTTTGCCTTTGTTCCCTATGTCACGCGCAAGACGGAGTTGTTTGGGGTGACGTTTCAGGCGGAGAAGACCAACGAGCCGCAGCTGGTGAGGCTGCGGGCGAGCTATCGCAACCAGATGCTGTTGGGTGGTGTGGCGCTGGTGGTGTCGAGCGTGGCGCTGGGGCTCTTGCTGGGTTGGGAGTCGGTGCTGTCCGTTGTGCTGTGGATCGTGGTGATGAGCCTGTACCTGCTTGCGGCCTTTGTGCTGTATCTGCCCAAACACAGGCGCATGAAGCAGCTCAAGCACGAGAACGGCTGGGACGCCGAGCAGGCACCCGCAGTGATAGTGGCGGATACCTCGTTGGTAACCAAGGATGTAGTCTCCCCCGCTTGGATGCTGCTGTTTCCACTGATTATAGCGCTCACAATTGCGGGCATCGTCTTTATCTGGCCGCAGGTGCCCGAGCAGGTTCCCCTGCACTTTGATGTCACCGGCAACGTGGACAGCTGGGCTACCAAGGGCATCGATGCTGTGCTGCCCTTGCTGGTGGTGCAGGCGTTTTTGGCCATCACCGTCGCACTCTGTTATGTGATGGTGCGTGTCTCAAAGCGCCAGATCGATGCCGCAAACCCAAACAGCACGCGCAGGCAGGGCATCCGCTTCAGGCGCGCCACCAGCGCCTTTTTGATCGTCATCGGCGTTGCCTGCCAGCTGATGATAGCTATCATGCAGATCGTCATGCTGCTGGGCAGCACAGATGTCTGGGCTATCCTGGTGCCGGGGTTCGTGCTGCTGGCGGTTGTTGGGGTGGCAACCTACATCCTGATGTTCCGCGTGGGTCAGGGTGGTTCGCGCCTGCGAGAGCCTGCGGGGCAAGGCGCGCGCGCCGCCAATGTCGACGACGACCGCTACTGGAAGCTCGGGCTTATCTACGTCAACCCCAACGACCCCGCCCTCTTTGTTGAAACGCGCTTTGGTGTGGGCTACACCGCAAACCTCGGACGCCCGCTCTCTTGGATGATACTCGCCGGTCTTGTGGTGGTTGTGGTGGCACTGGTGGTGTTCGCCTTCACGGTGACGGGCTAGCAGCCACACTGCACTCCAAACGAAGCATCCAAGAAGAGCGGGCACCAGACTCAGAGGCTCAGTTTGTTGATGAGAAGGGCGAGCTCCTGGCGGCGGGCATCGTCGGCTGCTCCCGCATCCACGCGGGCAACGGCCTCTCCAAGTGTCGAGCTGCCTGCGTAGTCGCTTTGCGTGATCACCAGCGCAGCCTCGACAACGCCGGACACAAAGACCCAATCGGCATCGGGCTCGCTGGTGTAGGCAGACTCGTCGAGCGTGTAGGAGCTGCCTTTTGACACGGGCGAGGCGGGGTCTTTGTAGCGCAGGCTGAGCTTGAGCCACTCACCGTTGGGCACGCCCACTGTGCTGCCCTCGGTTCCATTAGCGGCGTTGGGCTGGGTGTTGCCTTGATACGCCAGGTCTTCTCCCCCAACATCAAGGGCTGAATCCGCCATCACGATCTCATAAACGACGATGACCTGGTGGCCTGCGCCCATCTCGGCGGCGTCTTTGGTGTCGTCGGTAAAGTCCGCGTGCTCAAGAGCGCGGTTCTCGTAGCCAATTTGGCGATACCCCTTGATGTAGGCGGGGTTGAACTCGAGCTGTAGCTTGACATCGTCCGCCACGGTTATGAGATTGGCCGTGAGATCCTCGCCAAACACCTTTTGGGCCTCCTCGATGCTGTCGATGTAGTGGTAGTTGCCGTTGCCATCGTCTGCGAGGGTCTCCATCTTGTTGTCCTTGAAGTTGCCTGAGCCAAAGCCCAGTACGCTGAGATAGACACCTGTCTGGCGCTTGTAACTCACGTAATCATGCAGGTCGCTCTGGCTGCTGATACCTACGTTGAGGTCGCCGTCTGAGGCCATGATGATGCGGTTGTTGCCGCCCTCGATAAAGTGCTCCTGCGCGAGCGCATAGGCCAGCGCCAGGCCACTTGCGCCGTTGGTCGAGCCACCGGCTTCAAGCAGCTCGAGCGACCCGAGGATGCGATCGGTCTGGTTGCCGCGCGCGCCTTCAAGCGCGATGCTGACATTGCCCGCATAGGTCACGATCGAAACCGTATCAGCCTCGGTGAGTTGCTCGGTGAGCAGCGAGAAGGACTGCTTGAGCAGCGGGAGTTTATCCTCGCTGTACATGGAGCCGGAGGTATCGATGAGAAAAACGAGGTTGGAGCCCTGCGCGCTGGTGACATCAGGCAGCTGCGCCTGGATGCCCACAACCATGAGGCGCGTGTCGGGATTCCAGGGGCAATCCGCGATCTGTGCGTTGAGGCTGAAGGGCTCGCCCTCGCTGGGCGCGATGAAGCTGTAGTTAAAGTAGTTGAGCATCTCCTCGACGCGAACCGCACCGCTGGGGATGTCGCTTAACGCATAGCCGCTGTTGATAAGGCGGCGCAGGTTGGCATAGCTTGCCGTGTCAACATCTGCGGAGAAGGTCGAGGTGGGATTGGTGAACACGCTGCGATACCCATACTGGTCGATGACGTTGTACTCCTCGGTATTGGAGGGGAGGGGGTCGAGATACTCAGAATAGGGGCCATCGACAGAGGCGCTGGTCTCGCTTGAGGAGCTAGGCGCGCTGAAAGTGCCGGGAGCGCTGGAGTCGCTAGAAGGAGCACCGGGGGTGGGAGCGGTGCTTTCGGGCTCTATTGAGTATTGAGGGGCGGGAGACTCAAGCGTGACGACGGGCGGGGTGGCTGCAACGGGAGGCACGTCATTATCCGTCGCGTTGAGCAGCGCCCTGCCATCATTGAGAGCCTGGGCTTCAAGCTCCTTAAAAGCCGTGATCTGCTTGTGCGTGAAGGTTTTGGGTGCCGGTGCGTCCTCTTTGCTAAGAGGCGTATCGGGAAGCTCGGTGCCGGTAAGAGCAACAAACTGCGCCTGCTCTGCGGGCTGGGGAATCTTGCCGGTGAAGGCAATGAACTCCCTGCTCTCTGTAGGCTGTGTGCCTACAGGCGGGTAAACTTCTCCCGTTGGGGGCTCTGTGCATCCCGTGCCCGCCAGGGCAAGGGTGGCAGCCAAACTTACACTGATGATGACCTTTGGAATTCTAGACATTGCACATCCTCTCTCTCGTATTAATAACAAAACGAGCGAGAGTGGCAAAGTGTCGGAAAATCTTAGAAGAACATCTTATGCGGGTCGCGCAAACAGCAAAAGTGCTCTGCTAAGCCATAAACTTCTTGTAAGTGGCTTAACAGAGCACACGCTTGACAGTGCGGCATCTTGGCTATGAGGGCGAAGATGCTTTAGTGCGTTGGGCTTAGAGCTCCGCCGTCTTTTTGGCGGTGGCGGCCAGGCGTTTGACATCGTCTTTTTTCCCGGCACGCAGATACGAATTCATGGCAGCAAGAATCGCCTTCTGCTCCAGCTGCGGCTCATCGGCAAACTCGGCGCTTTGCTCAAAGAGCTTGCCGGCAACCGAATGCAGACCCTTTTGCGCAAAGGAGTCGGCTTTGGCGTAATAGGTCTCAAACTCTGCTTTCCTTGCTACGGATGTTTTGACTTCAGGTTGTTCCACGGGTTCCTCCACAGGTTGCTCTATCGGTTGTTCTGCTGGTTGGGGCTCTGGTTCAGCAAGCCACGCTGGTTGCTCTACGGGCTCTGCCACGGGTTCTGCGGCAGGCTCCACCACGGGTTGAGCGACGATCTTCTCCACGGGTTGCTCTACGGGCTTCTGCGCAGGCTGCACTTCTACTGGCGCGGCGGGCTGGAAGCTCGGCTGCGGCTCTGGTGCAGGCACTGGAATCACGACCGGCTGCTTGTCTGGCTGAGGCTCTGGTTCAGACGCTCTGTTTGGCTCCAGATAGCGCTCGAACTTCCGCTTTGCGTGGACGGGATTGTCAGCATAGGTCACCTGCGCCTTGGGTTCTGCCGCGGGCTCCGCTTTTGGCTCTGCTTTGGGCTCCGCTTTGGGCTCTGTTGCAACAGAGGAATCCCTTAACAGATCAAGATTCGGTTTGAACGCCCGTCTTGTCTGGCTTGCAGAGGTTTCAGAAGTCGCCCTCGCAGCTGCCCTCGCTTGGGGTTTTTCTGAGAAGACAGCAGAGGATGCTGCGCTTGCTGACTCAGCTTGTGATGCGCTGCGCTCTTTTCTGGAGACGATCAGCTTATCGCGAGAATCGCTGTCGGTATCTTGTAGCTCACGAGCGCTCTTCCTTGCCGTAGTGCTGGCGTGGCGCGGCTTGGTTTCAGCAGCAGGTGCTTTTTTGCGAAACGGTACCACCAGGCCAAGGTAAACCCCTGCTGGAATGATCAAGCAAAGGGCGGCAAGGACGGGGAAGATAGCATTGTTGCGAAAATTGACCACCACAATGTATAGGATGAGCCCCATCACGACCAGCGAAGCAAAGGCTGCAATTACAGCTCTGCGCTGTTTGGCATTCTTGCTCAACAAGATGCTGAATACCAGACCAACTGCTATTACTGCAATAGCCACGATTATGATTATCAATGGATCCAGCATAGAGTGCTCCTGTCTTTACAAAATCTAACCGTAGGGAACGTAAGGGTGGGACAAGGCGCTATCAGTGAAGTTATATGATAGCGCCTTGTTTCTCAAGGTTTTAATCCGTGCCTAGCCGAGATAGCCTCCCTCAGTGGTTGCGAACTCGCTGTCAGAGCCACCTGTGTTTTTCCTCGACACTATGTTGAGGATGGCGCGAACCGCGATGAGCACGCAGATTATCAGGAAGGTAATCGCTATCAGAACCGTGTTGTTGTTGACCGCCTGCATCGGCCCTGACAGGTTGTCGAGGGCAAAGAACAGGATGCCAGGCACCAGGGCAAGCAGCGCAGTCACATACGAGAGTGCCCGCAGGTAAGCCGGACGCGTTTGCTGATCATCCTCAAGGTACTCATCTTCATCGCGACGACGCAGGTTAAGAAGAGCAAGGATGACTGCGGTGGCCAGGATGAATATGCTGAGCAGCAGTGAGACCAAACTCCACGAGCCTGGAGGGCCTTGCGGAATCGGTTCAGGATCTATTACCGTGTCTGGGGTACCCAGCGGAACCTGAACCACATAAGGTGTCGGTATTTGGGTGATCTGAGCAATAGGCGCAGGGGTGGCGGCCGGGGCACCCGGTACTACGACCGGCGGCGTCGTGATTACGATGGGCGGCTGCACGATTACGATGGGCGGCTGCACCACGGGGATGGGATTCCAAACCGCATAGAGCATGGTGTCATCATGGATGGTGAAGCGCTGTCCAGCCTGATAGGCTGCGCCACCGTTGCCGGTAAACGACCAGCCACCAAAGGTGTAACCGGTGCGCTGCAAGGTAGCCTGGTCAGGCACGACCACACTGGTGCCTGCCGAATACAGACCAGCGGCAGGCGGGTTGCCTGAGGTGGCGCCGTTAGCGAAGTAGGTCACTGCCAAGCGGTCATCATCGATGAGGAAGGTGACATCAAAGAAGGTTACAGGTTCTGCCTGTACGGTAAAGCGAATCGTCTGAGAACCTGCTGTGGCTGTCAGCTGTGCAGGAGTTAGGGTAGTGTTCGCAGGGCTGAAGTCGTCGTTCTTCCAAGCCGTTATGCTAGCAATCTTTCGGAGATCAGCATTGGCAGCCGCAACCTCACTTACCTTTAAGCGGATAGGTGTGTCACCGGCAATGGTGTAATTCGGACCAACAACGGCTGTCAAGTCTACCAAGACCGCACCGCCCTGCTCCACAGTGTTGTGGTCGGAGTCGGTAACGTTGTAGGTGACCTTGTAGGCGCCCTTCACGTTGACATCAAACTCTTTGGTGGGATCCAATATGAGAGCACCCTTGTCATGCTTAATGGCGGATGCCGCTATGGTGCCGTCCTCTGAGTCGTTGGCAGAGACACCCTGCATGTAGCTGGGCGTGGTATCAGCAAAGGCACCTTCTGGGAAGGCGGCACCTAGTTTTATAGACTTAGGCGTCAGGACGTTAAGTACCGGAGCAGTGCGGTTGGAGACGGTCAGCAGCACGGTGATGGAGGCGGTGTGATCCTCATTCACCCAGAAGGTGACATCGAACTTATCGCCCTCTGCAAGACTACCGATCTGGGAGATGAAGCTTTGACCCGTGCCCTGCTTGGTAGCGGAGACGAGTTTCTTGGTGCCCTGCTCAAAGGAGAGATCACCGCTCCTGAGGTAGCTCTGCACACCGGCACGCGTGATGAACTGGGCTTCGAGATTGGCCGCAGTCAAGGTGCTGTTGGCGTCAGGTACGTTGATGAAGAAGTTCTCACCTAGGATGGAGTAACGCTCGCCATTATCGACGATCTTATCCCCAACGACCTTAGCGGTGAGAGAGCGCTCCAGAGTCACGTCATCAAGCAGACCCAGTTTGACAGGGTATTCACCGATGACGTTTTGGTAGCCACCCTCATCAGTCACAGCGATACGGCTGAGAGCAAGAGTTGTGCCATCAGCTCTCCACGCCGCAGCCTCAGATTCGGTCTTGATCTGGCCTGCGCGATCACTCATGTTGACATTGGCACTCTTGATGATGAAGGAGTTGCCCTGCAGGATGTAGTTGGTGTTGTAGACAAAGCTGCCATCATCAACAATCACGGCACGCGAGGCGGTGACTGTGTTGCCTGCCGTGTCGGTGACCGTATAGGTGACCTTGGTGACCGATGCCGCGTTGGCCGGGATGTTGACCGTACCGTCGATGGCGGGAGCAAGCGGAATGCCTGCAAGATCGTCTTCTTCGTCGGTAGCAGTGACACCCGCCATCAACTGGGCCTCGGTGAGGTTACCGGTAGCGGTAGTATCGATGGGGATGACCAGCGGTATGGGCGTCAGCTCAAGCTTGGGCAACTTGCCTGTGGCCACGATGACGATAAGGTCAGCGGTGACATTGTCGCCACTGTCTTTGATCGTCACGGCATAGCTGCCGATTGCCAGTACGCCGGTGGCGCGGGCAAAGAAGTTGTCATCGTCGTCGATCTCCGCGGCCACCGTGCTCAACGTGCCGTCAGCGTTGGTCTTGCGAGCTTCAGCTCCAAGGGCATTGAGCAAAGCCTGTTGCGGGTCAGCATCGGCTTGGATGGCATCAGCTTCAAGTGGGGTGAGCATGATGTTGTTACCAAGGACGTAGTACGTATCCAAAGCATCATCATGAGGCCCGGACTCAACAACGTCGGCATCTATCACCTCAGCCTGGACGATACGGGAGATAGCCGGAGCAGAAGCAGGATGATCAACACCGTTGACGGTGATGGGATAGACACCAACGGCATTGGTATAGCCACCCAGATTGGGGAAGCTCGTCTGGTCAGCAGGCAGGATATCACCGGCCAATATGCTTGAAGACTCATTGGACCCAGCAAGAAGCTTGGTGCCGGTCAGTGCACGCACCTGAGCCAGCTTGGCTGCATCCGTAGCAGCAACACTGTTGGCGAGCACGACAAAGGGCTTGGCAAAGAGCACGCGTCCTAGTCCTACTTCATAGCGACCGTCGTTAACAATCACGAGGCGGTCTGTGGTGGCAATGTTGCCATCGGCATCGGTCACGCTGAGGTTCACCTGATAGGTGCCCACAGTGGTGAGATCGACTGGTGCGCCAACGGCGGTAGCAACGACCGATGATGTGATGGTTGACGGGATGTCATCAGTGATAGTGGAAGGATCGCCCTTGCCACCACCATCAGGATCGATGGCAGTCACATCGTACAGCGCCGTATAGGCAGCGGCGGTAATCGAGCCTGCCGGAGCAGCGCCAGCACCAATCCAGACGTTAAGCGGTGTTTTAGCGGTGATTACGGGAACCTGTCCGTTGGTGACGACACCGTTGATGATGACCTTTTGGCTGGTAGGCGGAATACCGGTGATGTTAAAGGTTATCGGATAGTTGCCCGGGGTGGCAGCAAAGCCACCACGGTCGTTTATCTCGATACCCTTATCCGGAGCTGCGGCTACCAGCTTGACGATGTGCGCCTGTGCCTTGACGATAAAGCTGTCACTGGCAACTACGGTCGCTGCCTCTATGGTGTTAACCACGAAGTGCGAAGCATAGATGGCATACTGGCTGTCCTTACTACCGGGATCGATAACGTCAGCGACAACAACTTTACCAACAATCGCCTTGGTTACCGTGAAGCCGTCAGCTTTCCATCTGAAGTTATAGTCACCCGCAGGGGCACTTCCGGTGGTGTAGTTCACCGGGATGCCGCCATCCAAGGCAACGTTAACAGGCAGACCATCGGCGGTGTAGGCCTCAGCATAGGAGAGACCCTTGATGGCAGACTCGCTGCGCTGGACAGCGGACTGCTGAACCACGAAGTTACGGGCACCTAAGATGATGTCGTTCTTGCCGTCGCCATCCTCGTCTTCGATGATGTAGCGACCGTCGGTGACAACCACGGCACGGTATGCGGTGGTGGGGTTACCGGTGGAGTCGGTAGCTTGGTATCTGACTCGGGTGACACCGATGTTCCTGGTGTCGATGGTGGTGGGGTTGGTGCCGTCAAGCGGTGTTACCACCATGTTTTTGTAGAGATCCTGCGCACGACCACTGGCATCGGAGACCCAGGCAGAGTAATCCTCAGCATCGGTGACCTGTAGGGCCGCCTTGAGCTCATCGTCTGTTAGGACGTGTGAGGCAAGCGGGGTCTGGTTGATTACGAGCGGGTAATCGGTAAAGGTGATTACCGGACCTGAACCAGCGCCAACGGTAGCAACGATATCCTTATTATATGTAGGATCATCGATGACTTCGATGTTGATGGTAAAGGTACCAGGCGTCTTGGTGTAGTAGCCACCATCAGAACTGACGCGGACGGAAACCTCATCACCAAAAGCAGGGTTAGGAGTGCCGTCGGGCAGTATCGGACGCGCATCGATAGCAGTGGCGTTAGATTCGCTGATTACCTCGGCCTCGGTGCCCAAAACGTCGCCAATTGACTTGGAGAAGTCGTCAGCACGAAGGACATAGTCCCCTGGCTCCCAAGGACCAACGAATACCAAGCCGGCCTTTTCAACATAGTTGTGATCAGAGTCGGTGACATCGTAGGTGACCTTGTAGTAAGACCAGTTGACCGTGGTGTCTACCGGGTCATCATGGTTGATGGCAGAAGCGGGCAGCGTGCCTTCTTCTGAGTCGGTAGCAAGGACACCCTGCATGTAGCTGGCATCGGTGTCAGCGTAGGCACC
>JAITTM010000112.1 GCA_031286975.1 Coriobacteriales bacterium | reverse complement strand
AGTCTTCTGTTCATTTTGTGCCCCCTTAAAACGTAGTGCCTGTATATACCGCGCTTTGCAAGCGACCTGTGTGTGCCGCGCCCCACCCTTGGAGCACAGCGCTTGAGAACTGACATATCTTGCGTCTTCTCGCTAGTGCTGCAAAACCACGTCTCACATATTAGATGTATGAAATTATACACCAACTACCTAGCAGAAAATCCACTGGTTAGCTGCCCATACTATACTTTTAGCATATTATTACCACAGTTTTTTGCCAGAAAAAACACGAAAATTCACATGATCGCCGTTTTAACACATCGCTGCTGCACGGCTAGCGTTTATGGCGGAGGAGGAGGGATTCGCAAATCGTTCGCTTCGCTCGCGCTTTGAGACCTCGTTCGCTGCGCTCACTCGGACGCAAACAGTGCACTGCACTGTTTGCCCCTCGCGGGTTCGAATCCCCAAAAGTCAACTGGGGTTTATGGCGGAGGAGGAGGGATTCGAACCCTCGTTACGGGGGATGCCCGCAAAACGGTTTTCGAGACCGCCGCATTCAACCACTCTGCCACCCCTCCGAAGGGTGAACCGTGCGTCGTGACGACAACGGAAAAGCAACTGGCGGAGAAGGAGGGATTCGAACCCTCGAGGCGCTTTTGACGCCTATACGATTTCCAATCGTACGCGCTCGGCCGGACTACGCGACTTCTCCTTGTGACCCAAACATGGGTTTTTTGCGCTATGGGAGTATACAATACCTTGCAGGGTGATGCCACTTCATTTCTTATGGACACACCAGACACAGCAAAATTCACAGGTTCCTCAGAATTGTGGAAAAGGCGGATACGCCCGGGTTTGCAGCTGCTGTCATGCCCGCATCTACACAGGGCACCTTTGGGAATCCTGCGACTCACGGCCTACGGCCTACGGCCTACGACCTTCTCATTAATCAGAAAGCTGAGCCTCTGCGGAGGGGTTCAGAGAGATGCCCTCATCGGGAGCCTGCTGGTGTTCTCCCATGTCAACATAGTAGGGCAAGCTCGAGGACATGCCGTTGATAGTGACTTGTGCGTTGAGGCGGAGTGCCTCCAGGTAGTCGGCAAACTCCTTGTCCCGTTTTTGCTGGGCGTAGTTGATGGCAATGCTCTGGAGTATCTCCGCTGGAATATCCTCATACGCAACCGTGCCGTCACTTGCGGTTCTAAACTCATCAGTGCAATAGATGATGTGCACGCCAAGACTGGTCTCGACAAGCCCTGAATACTCCCCTACTGCCAACTGCGCCAAAGCACTGCTGTATTCCGTGCCAAAAGTGGACGTAACGGAGAGCTTCTCCCAGCCAACGTCACCTCCCACCGTGCTTGAGTTGGGATCATCGGAGAAGCTCGCTGCCATCTGCGAGAAATCAGCTCCCCCGTTCAGGGCATCCAAGGTGCCTTGTGCCTGCGCCTTAACGTCAGTCATGCTCATGCTGCCATCTGCGCGAAACAGAATGTGCGATGAGCGCTTGCCCACATAGTACCCTGCCTGCTGGGGCGCCACCTCTTGCAGCTCTGCTTCTGTTGGCTCAGTGAGTGGGGCGACGATCTTCTTGAGCTCGGTGCGCAGGTAACCACTCTCCAGATCCAGACGATAATCGGCCTCGGTGGGATACCCTGCGTTCGCCAACTCCTCAAGCCAGGCTTCCTTGGTGGAATACTGGCTGCGCGAGTCACTGATAGTTTTCTCGATAACGTCAGAATCAACTTCGATTCCGCGACTTTCTGCATCCTGCTTGATCAGCTCGGCCTCGATAAAGGCATCGATCACGTGGAGCCTGAGTTTCTCGGGCGTCAGTTGCGCGTTATTGAGGGTTTCTGCCCAGAGCTCGGCTGTTTGGAGAACACCCTGGGAGCTTCTGTAGGTCTCGATGAACTGGGTGACCTTTATCTCGGGGATAGGCTTGCCATTGACTGTGGCCGCAATCGAACCATCATCCACACCAGCACCCTCAACAACCGCTGAACAGCCGGTTAACAGTGCAAGGCAGATAACACAGAGGTACGTTTTTTTGAGAATCACCCTGATCAAGATATCCAAGCTCCCGTGCAGATCGGTTCGCTTTTTCTATCACTGTTCATTTTTGCAAATTCAGGGCGCCTTGTGCCGATTCACACAAAAAACCCATAATGTTACCAGAGCGCTCACATATCTCTGCCGTGGATTCTCGACAAATCAGACAAATCAGGGCTTTGCTGCCACAGCCACACCATTTCTCGCTATTCTGCAGGCAGCGCCCACAAGAGTCTGTGGGCGCTGCCTGACCCGTGGCCGCCTATTTATTGCTGGCTTTTTTGCGATCTATGGCTGACAGGAGGCGCTTGCGGAGGCGGATGCTTTTAGGGGTTATCTCCACCAGCTCGTCGTCCTCGATGTATTCGAGTGCCTCTTCGAGAGTGAAGACCACCGGCGGGGTGAGCTGGATGCCCTTGTCCGCAGATGAGGACCGCATATTGGTGAGCTGCTTGGCCTTGGCCACGTTAACCACCATGTCGCCTTCTTTGGCGTTTTCGCCCACGATCATGCCCTCGTAGCAGCTCTCGCCCGGGCCCACAAACAAGGTGCCGCGTGTTTGCAGGGTATCAAGCGCGTAGGCCACGGATTTCTCGTTGCTCATGGCGATCATCGAGCCGTTTTTGCGCCCGCTCAGATCTCCACGATAGGGGCTGTATTCGCTGAAGCGATGGAAGAGGATGGCCTCGCCACGCGTTGCGTTGAGCACGC
The DNA here is from genome assembly GCA_031286975.1 of Coriobacteriales bacterium. Lineage (GTDB taxonomy): Bacteria > Actinomycetota > Coriobacteriia > Coriobacteriales > UBA8131 > JAITTM01. Next base: position 9,465 of record JAITTM010000112.1, on the reverse strand, counting down.
GGGTGCGCAGGCCCATGGTGCCACGCGTGGGAATCTTGAACACCAGATGGGTGTGCTCTTCGCGTTGGATCATGTCGATCATCTCGCCGCCAGCAGAACCAAAGACCTCGATGACCTTGCCTGCATACTCGCTGGGCACGTCCACTGTTGCCTCTTCGATTGGCTCGGTTTTGCGACCCTGCTCGTCGGTGCGAAACAGCACGCGGGGGCGCCCAACCTGAAACTCAAAGCCCTCACGCCGCATGGTCTCCATCAGCACGCTCAGGTGCAACACGCCGCGCCCGGCTACTTCGATGCCGGTCTTATCCTCAAGAGCGGTAATGCGCATCGAGATGTTGGACTCCGCCTCGCGAAAGAGCCGCTCGTTGAGCTGACGACCGCCCACGATGTCGCCCTCCCTGCCCACCAGGGGGCTGGTTGAGGGAGCAAAGACCACCGCCATGGTGGGCTCTTCGATCTCGATTGCGTCAAGCTCGATGGGCTGCTCGCGTGAGGTTATCATGTCGCCTATATCCGCGTCATCGATGCCCACGACTGCCACGATGTCGCCAGCCGATGCCTCGAGGCGCTCCTCGCGGCTCAGAGCCTCAAAGGTGTAGAGCTGCTTAATCTGCGCGTTGTAGCGCGTGCCACTGTTCTTGATGACCAGCACGCCCTCGTTTTTGCGGATGGTGCCGGAGTACAGACGCCCGATGCCGATGCGTCCCACAAAAGGCGAGTGGTCGACCGTGCAGACCTGCAGCGCCACAGGGCCAGCGGGGTCACAGTCGGGCGCAGGCACAAACGCAAGGATGGTGTCGAGTAGCGGAATCATGTCCTCATTGGTGTCGCCCGGCTCAAGACGCGCGTATCCATTGACCGCCGAGGCATAGATCACCGGAAAGTCGAGCTGCGCATCGGTGGCGTTGAGGTCGAGCATGAGCTCGAACACCTGGTCAAGAACCTCGTGGGGGCGCGCACCGGGCCGATCGATCTTGTTGATGACCACCAGGGGTCGCAGCCCCAGTTCAAGCGCGTGGCGCAGCACAAAGCGCGTCTGGGGCATGGGTCCCTCAAACGCGTCGACGATGAGAAGGGCGCCGTCTGCCATGTTGAGCACACGCTCCACCTCCCCACCAAAATCGGCATGTCCCGGCGTGTCGATGACGTTTATCTTCACGTCCTTATACCGGATGGAGATATTCTTGGATAATATCGTGATGCCGCGCTCGCGCTCCTGGTCGTTTGAGTCGAGCACACGGTCTTCCACCTGCTGGTTCTCGCGGAACACTCCCGTCGAGTACAGCAGGCGATCGACCAGGGTGGTTTTGCCGTGGTCAACGTGGGCGATGATGGCGATGTTGCGGATACCTTCTTGTAGCATGAGCTTCCTTCTTCTGTGGTGGGTGCCCTCCGGCAGGGTTTCTCGCGCAGGTTGCGCTCTGTGGGAGGGACATGAACCTTATAATGGATCTTATAACTTCTCGAGTTTCTTCTCGATGGCTTTGCGCTGTTGCTCCATATCCTCCAAGTGCTTGTTGATGGCGCCGATGCTTGCCTGCGCTCGCACCACCTGCACAGCGCCCCAGACGATTGCCGTTGGCCCCAGAGCCAAAAGCGGCTTTATCAGACGCCCCAGCAGTGTTGCCAGGATGCCCCCGCCCACCAGATAAAAGCCCACTTTGCGCGAGTCCAGCTCCGCGTCGAGCTGCGCAACCAGTTGCACTCGCACGGCGGCGATGCCGGCAAGTCGCGCCCTAAGCCCCGCCGCAGTGTCCGAGCCACCTGAGTAGCCTGCCGCTGCGGAGGCGGGACGGCTGCTGCTGGAGCGCGCACGGGCTTCTCCCCGGCTGCTCTTGCCGCTTGCCAACACCTCGCGCGCCTGGTTGACCTGCTTGAACTGCTCGGTCGCTCGGTCTTGCAGCTTCTTGTTATCGGCAAACTTGTCGGGGTGCAGGATCTGCGCCATCTCTTTGTACGCGAGCTTGATATCTGCCTCGGTTGCGCCCTCTTTCAGGCCGAGTATGCGCAGCGCCTCATCTCGAGTCATAACGATGTTTCTCCCAGCTGGCGGTTTTTTGCATCATGACATACTAACGCAAATGCGACGCTTGCACACGGATTCCACAGAATAACCCCCGGGGAGCGTATCACCCGGGGGTTACTGATGCCGTTGGTGGTGCGAAGAAGCACGGCGGTGCGGTGCGGGTCAGCGCCTAACTGGCGGCCTTTATCAGGGCTTGCTGCTCTGAATAGGTGAGCCATCCATCGGGCACCTCTGCATCTGCGTGGCACTGGGTGCAAAGCTGCACGGACTGCTCGTGAACCTTGTGGCACTGGCTGCACTCGGTCTTGCCAAGGTGCGAGTTGTGGGGGTTGCGTGCCAGGTCAGCGGTGAGTTTGCCCAGGTCGTCGCGGGTGGTGATACCCTCGTGGCACTCGGGACGCAGGCAGAAGGTCTCGCCATCGTACTTCAGCTCGGGCAGCGGTACGCTGTAGTCGCCGGTTATCCACTTGATACCCTCAGTGATCTGCTCGTCGATGGTGGGGACATGGCAGCTGAGGCAGCGGATTTTCTGGTCGCTTTCTTTGTGTAGCGTCACAGAAAGCGGTGTGGCAAGCGATGCCTGCGAGGGCTGAACCGAGATATTTTTCTCGTAGCTATCGACATAGGGATCCATTGGTGTGTGGCAAATCGCATTGCAGAAGGTTGGCTCTTCATGCCAAATCAAGCCGCCAACAACGCCGCCCGCGATGACAACCACAATGATGCCCAAGATGATAAAGAGCTTCTTCTTGCTCTTCTTTGGCTTGGCAGGGGTCTCGCTGTCCACGTTATCTACAGCGGGAGTCTCGTTCTTGATTTCCGGTGTTGGAACATCAGTGCTGTCAAATTCGTCGCTCATGTACATCCTCTTTCGGTTTCCGTGTCTGATACAGTCTGGTTTTGCCTGCCGTTGAGCGTGCACTAAACCACATGGTGTACACCACTGGAGGTATAGTATAATCCTTCGCGGCAAATTCCATCACCCATAAAGGGGGAGTTTTCATAAAATTCGCATGAATTATCTGCAAACCAACGCAAATTATGGCATCTTGGGCAATAAAACACCGCTCAGCGCCTTCTGGGCAAAATTTCTGTCATTTTTTTGTTGACCGTGGGGCGCAACCTGTTATAAGGTAGTCGAGCGTTTTTTTGGGCCCGTAGCTCAGTTGGTTAGAGCGCACGGCTGATAACCGTGAGGTCATTGGTTCGAATCCAATCGGGCCCACCATACCGCAGCAATAAACGCTCTAGCGCTAGCCGAGTCGCCGCTAGGGCGTTTATTATTTTCTCCTTATGGAGAAGTACGGTATACTGCTTAATCGCAGGTTCACCACCCCGTGGGGGTATAGCTCAGCTGGGAGAGCGCTAGCTTTGCAAGCTAGATGTCGTGGGTTCGAGTCCCATTACCTCCACCAAAATTGAATCAGGGAGCCCTGGGGGCTCCCTGTTTTGTGTGTGGGATATGGTGATTGAAAGCCGCTTGTGAGCTTACTCCTTGAACCAGATGTCCTGTTGGCCGGCGTCAGTGAAGTAATAGGTCTGGACGAGGAAGTCTGTCGTCCCCTTAACCATTACAAACACATTCTGTCCGTCTGCCCAAACCTCACCGGGCTTGATACTGTCCGGATACTCGATGCGAGTCGAGATGTCTTGAACGGGGACTCCCAGACCGATATAGACGCTTCCGTTCGCATTCTCAAAACCCCCGCCTTCATAGTTTGCGAGGGCAAACGTGACGGCGGTATTCGTGCTGCCGAGCTCTGGATCCACAGGATAGTCCTCGGGGAAATAGACCTGATAGGTGAGGATGAGGTATTCCAGGTCATCTTCTTTGAGTGGCTCGATGGGGCGCGAATAGGGGGTTTTGTTATAGGCGTCGATTGCAGCCTGCACCCTGGTTTGGTCGCGTATGAGTTCCGTCACCCGCACATACACCAACTCGTCTTGTTTCGATGCGCTGCAGTACTTCATCGTGGCGATCCACTGGTTGAGTTTGGCCGGATTGTCCTTGGAGGTCGAGTCGAGCCCAAGTGCAGTTGCTGCGTCAAAGGTGGCATCTGCGCTTGGCTTTGGCGTCTTCACTGGATCTGGCTCCGGTTCCGGGTCCGGGTCTGGCGTTGTGAGAGGCAGCTCAGCGTCGGGCCCCTCCGGTGTGGGCTCAGGTGGCTCCGAGCCTCCACAGCCTACGAGCGCAAAGGCGAGTGCCCCCGCAAACAACAGTAGCAGTGCTTTTTTCATGCTGTTCCCCTCTCTATCCTCCCTGTAATGTCTATCAAAGCGTTTGCATATTGATAGTAGAGAAAGGGTAGCCGAAAGCCCCAGAAAAGTACAGCAGGGGTGGGTGCTCCCAAAACGTCGAGGGCACCGCGTGTTTGCGGGCTATGTGAAAATCGGGCAAGGCGTTCACAAGCACGCCGACATGCTTGTAGCTTAGTTGGTGTTTGCCTGGCGTATGTCGATGGTGGCGGTTGCTGGGTCAGGGGTTGTGCGGCCGTCTTGGGTCACGGCACGCACGAGTAGGCGATAGCGTCCGGGCTCTGAAAGAGTGAACGTGAACGACCAGTTGACGTTTTTATCCGCATCCGCGTTTTGCAGATCGTACGATGTCCAGGTTTCTCCGTCGTCGCACGAGAATTGCACGGCGCTCACCGGAATGCCAAAGTCCTGCGCATAACCCTCAACGGTCAGTGGCTGTCCGGCGATTCCTGTGAGCGCGCGCAACATGCCTGGTCACTCCCCTGCCGTGATGCCAACGTTGGGGAGATTTGCGCCTTTGGGTGCCGTGGGCACGGGGGGCGGCGTCTGCTCGTGCGTGATGCGTATCTCGACGATGTTCTGGGCAAAGTAGCGGGCTGATGTCGAGCCGAGCCACAGTTGGTTGCTGATGCCAACGGCATCTGTGGCAGCCTCGCCGTTGATGCCTGTGACGATGATGCTGTAGCGCTGGGTCACGTAGCGCAAGGGAAAGGCGACCTCGTAACCGTCGGCGCTCACAAAGGTGATGGTGTTGGCGTCTTCTGCCACCACAACATCTTTGAGCAAGCCAGAGAGCAAGAAGCCCGTGACCTCGGCGTTTGCGCTAGCGCGCCCGTCTGCCGGGTTGGCGGCGCAGGTGCAGCCCATGACCTTGCGCACGGGGTACTTCTCCTCAAGCTCAGCCAGAGCATACGCGCCAACGAGCTGCACCTCGCCCGTGACGGTGATGGCGTTGGTGGCCACGGTTTTTTTAGCAGCATCAACGCCTTTGGCCCCACAGATGAAGTCGGAGCGCTGATAGAGGGCCTTATAGAGCAGGTCGTTGCCCGCGGTGACCCCCTGGTTGTAGGCAAACTCGCCCTGGATGTTGGGAACCCTGGCGGGGGCGTTGGCTTGCGACTCCAGCGTTTGCGTGACTGCGGGGACGGCAGGCTGCGGGGCACCCGTCTGTGCGGCGTTTGCCTGGCTGTCAGCGCCTTGCCCAAAGACCGGCGATGCGAGCGCCGTCAGGGATACCACGGTTCCTGTTGTGATAAGGCTCAGGGCCTTTTTGCTTCTTGTGTTCATGTCGCAGCTCCTTATTCCGGCTTCGCGTTGAACAGGTACTCGAGGGGCTCGTGGGTTACCGAGCCGTCCTCGCCAACCGAGCGGATGGACAGCACGTAGGCTGAATCGTCGGTGGGCGTGTAGGTCAGATGCCAGATGACCCAGCTGTCAGTGTTGACGTTGGGGGTCTCGTAGCGCGTCCAGTTGACACCCCCGTCCAGCGAGAACTCAACGGCGGCGATCTTGGTGTTGTAGGCCGTGGCATAGCCGCTGAACTCATAGGGCTCGCCAATCGTGATGATCTGCCCCTCCACAAAGTCGAACAGCCCGACATTGGGCTTGTTGCGGTAGCCGTTTGCGTCATTGAGGGGCCAGCCGCCCGAGGTGTAGTAGTCGCCCTCGGTTTCCAGGGGCCAGCCCTCCCACTCGTGGATCTCAGCGGCCTCCTCGGGGCCAAAGACCACAACGTCGCTCACCTCCTTGACGCTGGCCGGCGCAGCGGCACCGGGCACCACCATGGTAACGGGATAACCGTGTGCCCAGCTCAGGGGCACGCCGTCGATTTGATAGGCAAAATAAGCCTCGGAGAAGGACGGCATCTTTATGCTTTCGGTAAAGCCGTCGGGCGCCATGAAGGTGAAGCCTGCGGCGGTGGGGCTGATGCCCGCCTCGGCTAGGACCTTGGTGAGCGGCACACCGGTGAAGTTGCTATTGCCGATGAGCGGGCCGCCAATGGGGTTGAGTGTGCAGTGTAGGGTGATGGGCACGGTGACACCCCCAAACTTCTCGATAAGCTCAGGCAGCGTGTAGGTGACCTCCTGGTTAACCTCCCCCGAGATGGTGACCGTCCAAGTGTCAAACAACTCCTGGTCAAGCGGCGTGTTGTTTGCCGTGTTCTCGGAGCGGATGTAGTCCCACTCAAAGTAGTCCCAGCCAAAATCAAACAGATCCTCAGCGGCGGTAATCTTGTCCTGATCGTAACTAAAGTCGCCCGGCACCTCTGCCAGCGGCGTGATGCCGCGCAGTTGCCCGTGCTTGACCTCGTCCCAAAGTTGCATGCCGTCGCCGCTCCCGGTGCCCACATGGCAGTTCCAGCAGCCCGCTTGCTCGACGCCTTGATGGATGCCGTGCACCAGCGAGCCAAAGGAGTACTGGTTGGTGAGATAACCATTGCCAAAGGTGTGACAATCCTTGCACATCTGCACGGTCACCTGCAGACCCATCGCGTTGCGCAGGTCGACATGCTTGTATTCCATGGTGGCGAGGGTATCAGCCAGGTCGCTGTGGCAGGCGTTGCAGCCCTTTTGGTCGGCCTTGAGATAGTACGTGTTGTAGGGCACGGTTCGCTCGGGCGTGTGATAGGTGTACGAGCCGTCCAGCGTGGTGAATACCAGGCCCTCGCTGGGGGTGCGCTGCACCTCTGTGCCGTCTGCCAACGTTTTGACCACCGGGTTGTAGGCATCATAGGCATCCAAGCTGTAGGGCACAACCAGCCCATCCGTTGGTGTGGTTGTTTGGCCGTCCTTGTCCTTTGTGTCCTGTGGCGCGCAGGCCACAACGCTCAGCGTGAACACTCCTGCAACAAGCGCCAGCGAAGCCGTCAGGATCAGAGCCTTCTTGTTCTTCATAGCACCTTCCTTCCTCGTGTCCTTACTGCGTACGCAAAGAGCTTCCATCGTGAATTGTCTGCTGCGGTCATTGTAAACCTAGTCTTTGGGAGATGCCACAAGGCGCAAGGCACCATGGGGCAGCGGCAGCGGCTGGGCAAAGGCGGCAGGGGGGGTGTATACTCGTATACTCAGGAGGGCGCACATTGAGCATGAGCGGAGAGGTTTAATGTTCAGGGAGAAACGATGGTCGCCATGGGTTGCCGGCTCGCTTCTGGGCGTGCTGGCGGTTGCCAACTACGCTCTTGCCAACAGGATACTCTCGGTGTCGGGCGGGTTTGAGGATCTGGCAAGCCTCCTGGCAACAACGCTGCATCTGCCGCTTGCTGACTCGATATTCTTCAGTCTGGTTGTGCCGCCGCAAATCAGCTTCCATCTCATCCAGTTCGCGGGCATGTTCTTGGGTGCCCTCGTCGCCAGTTTGCTTTCGGGCGACTTCAAGCTCAGGCTTCTCCCTGATAAAGAGTGGGTTGACAACTTTGGGCCCAGCAGAGCCAAGCGCTGGGTGCTGGTGTTTATGGGCAGCGTCATCATCCAGTTTGGCGCGGGCATCGCGGGTGGATGCACCAGCGGTCTGGGCATCTCGGGCACCATGCTGCTGGCGCCGTCGGGGCTCCTGTTCATCGTTGCCTGCTTTGCCGCCGGTATCCTGGTGACCAGGCTGCTCTATGGCAGGAGGTACTGAGATGCAAGTCGTCCTTAGCGCACTCGCCCTTGGCCTGGTGTTTGGTTTTTTGTTGCAAAAGGCGGGGTTGACCCATTATGACAAGGTCGTCAACCAGTTCCGGTTTAGAGATTTTACCCTGATGAAGTTCATGCTCAGCGCCATTCTGGTTGCCATGGTGGGCATCTATGCACTCAAAGACCTCGGCTTACTTGAAATCGCCAGCCTGCCCGAGACCTACTCTGTGGGCAACATCGTGGGCGGCCTCATCTTTGGAGCGGGCATGGCGATCGCCGGCATGTGCCCCGGCACGGTGCTGACCGGCGCGGGCCAGGGCAACCTGGATTACCTGGTTGCTGGCGGGCTGGGCTTTGTCACGGGAGGTATGCTCTTTGGTGCCACCTACGAGACGCTTTTTCTGCCGCTGCTCGACCTGGCTCCCCCCGAGGCGCTGACGCTCGAAACCGCGCTGCGCGTGAACCACTGGCTGTTCATCGCCATATTCGCGCTGATGGTTGCGGTGTTTTTTTGGCTGACAGAGATCAAAGGCAAAACCGGTCGTACAGATGCGGAGAAAACCGATGCTTGATAGACCTGCTGCTCCCCCTTCTCCCCTGCGTGTGTTGCGGTTGCTTGCCTGCGGGCTGCTGCTTGCCTGCGGGCTGCTGCTTGTGGGCGGGCTGGGCGGCTGCACGGGCACTGACCCTGCAAGCGAACCAAGCGAGCCCGCCGCAGCGGCGCCTGGAGGGTCGGACGGGACGGCGGGGAGCGGGGCGACCTCGGGCGATACAGGGGGCGGGGCGGGGAGCGAGATTCCCAGCGAGAACTACCTGACCGCCGCTGAGCTCAACGACCTGCTGCAAAGTGGCTCGGGCATCCCCATATTTGACGCTCGTCTCTACAGCCACTTTGCCCTGGGGCATATCCCTAATGCAAAGTGGACCCCCTACAAGACCCTTGAAGAGCGTCTCTACAGCATCCCCCATGACAAGGAGTTCGTGCTCGTCTTTCTCAACACCAGGGAGGAGCAGGGCGGTTGGAAGATACTGCTCGATAACGGCTACGACCCCGCCAGGATCCGCCTGCTCAAAAACGGCATGGACGACTGGCTTAGCGCTGGCTACCCAAAAGAGGTAGAAACCCAACTGGGCTGCTGAAAGCCTGCTATTTTGGGGGGAACCCAGGGCGGGGAGCCAGAGAGCAGGCATCAAGCGCAATGGTGTCATCCGTTCGAGAAAAGCCAGGGCGGGGAGTCAAAGGGACACATGCCTTGACTCCCCCGTCCCCCTGGCTTCCCGCCCTTGAAAAGCGCGATTGCCTGCGCGCGCGCTGTGAGCCCTTCTTGTGCCGTGGTGCGGCGGCGCGACAGACCCTCAGCGCTTCTTGCGCCGTGGTGCATCCAGACGAGCACTCCAGGCGCACAAACACACAAGACCCCCACTTGCCAAGATGAGGGCAAGCCACACGGGCAGCAGGCTGTCTCCGGTCTGTGGAGACACTGCGGGGTTGGTGGGGTTGGTGGGGGTGGTGGGGGTGGTGCCACCGCCACCACGTTGGATGATAAGCTCATGGGTGCCTGTGCCCTC
>JAITTM010000092.1 GCA_031286975.1 Coriobacteriales bacterium | reverse complement strand
GAGACCCTGTTTCTCGCCGAGCACTCCGCCTTTGGCAGCAGCATTGCCGCCTATCGGCGCGATATCAAACCCTGTTATGTGAGCTCGGTATTCCACGGTGCCTATAGACGTGAGGTCTTTGAGAAGGTCGGGTTCTTTGACGAACGCCTGATCCGCACCGAGGACAACGAGATGCACTACCGCATCCGCCAGGCAGGGTATCGCATACGCTTCAACCCCAAGATCCGCTCACAGCAATTCATCCGCAATAGCTTGAAGGATGTGATAAAGCAGAAGTATTCGAACGGCTATTGGATCGGGCGGACGCTGTTCATATCCCCCCGTTGCCTGCAGATATATCACCTGGTGCCGTTTTTGTTCGTGCTCGCCCTTGCTGCCACGACGGCAGTTGGCTTTGCGTGGACATGGCTTCCGCTTGCGGCACTGGGGTTCCTGTATGGGTTGGTCAACCTTCCGATCTCTCTGATGACCTTCATTCGGGCAAAGAACAAAAACGCGAGTATGGTGGTTTTACCCGCCGTATTCCTCATTATGCACATCGTATACGGATGGGGAACCCTTATCGGCACTATCAAGGGGTTCTTTGGCACAAAGGAGCCTTTCGATGTCTTTGACGTCCCCGACCCCGCATAACCCTGAGGGGCAAACAGCAGCTCTGCGGCTTTCTGACGAGCAGATCAAGGCGATGCAGCAGGTATCGCTTGAGATGTTCAACTATCTGCGGAGCTTTTGCGAGGAGCGTGGGCTGCTGCTGTATCTGTGCGGGGGCTGCTGCATCGGGGCACTGCGCAACAAGGGCTTCATCCCCTGGGATGACGACATCGATGTCTTCATGCCACGTGACGATTATGAGAAGCTCGCCGAGCAATGGCCCCTGTATGCGGACACCGAGCGCTACAGCTACGTGCGCAGCACCAAGGAGATGGTGACTGGCGACCTTATGGCCAAGCTTTGCGACAACACTACAACCTGCGTTACAACCTATCAGCAGGATAAGGACATCCCCCAGGGTCTGACCCTCGACATCCTGCCGCTTGACGGCTATCCTGACTCGTCTTGGGCGCGTAGGATGCAGGTGGTCTGGGCGCTGGTGTTCTCCCTGTTCAATGCCCAAAGCATCCCTAAAAAGCACGGAGGATTGCTGGCGTGGGGCTCGCGCATCCTCTTGAGCATCATCCGTGCGCCTGGTCTGCGGTATCGCATCTGGCGCTACGCGGAGCGGCAGATGAGCAAGCATCGCTTTGGCTCAACCTCGGCTGTCACCGAGCTTTGTGCTGGACCCGGCTATATGCGCAATCGATATCCTGTCCAGGCCTTTGAGACTGCCCGTGAGGTCGAGTTCGAGGGCCAGACGGCGCCGGTGCCGGTGGGAGCGGAGACCTATCTCTCCATCGCGTTTGGTGATTTCATGCAGCTGCCACCGTCTGAGAAGCGCGTTTCCCACCATGAGGTCGCCTTCCTCGACCTTGCGACTCCCTACCGGAACTACCGCGGGCGCGTGTACCTGAAAGACATTTGAGCGAACACAGAAAATCGCACAGAGAATCGGCGCAAAAATCCTCGCCGCTTGCAAGAAGCTTTTGGTTTAACAGGGCACTAGCGGTATAATCTGATTTGCTGTTTTCGCTTGAAAAGAGGTTCTATGATTTTCGCCGCCATTCTGGCAGGTGGTACGGGCACCCGCATGGATCTGGATAACCTGCCAAAGCAGTTTTTGCTGTTAGATGGCAAACCCATCCTGATCCATACCTTGGAGAAATTCTGTCTGTGCGCACGTTTTGATGCGCTGTATATCGGTGTGCACAAAGACTGGCTCTCACACACCAACGAGCTGTTGCAAAAATACCACCTGGATGGGTTTCCCCTTCATGTGGTGAGTGGGGGCACCACGCGCAACCAGACCATCATGAACATACTCGAGCGGATTGAGGGCGACTTTGGATCCAGCGCCGAGCACATCGTGGTCACCCACGACTCGGTGCGCCCCTTTGTGCTGCTCTCAACCATCGAGGCGAATATCGACGCGGCGCTGGCATACGGGGCCTGTGATACCGTGATCCCCGCAACCGATACCATCGTCCGGGCGGATCAGAGCGGCCAGGCAATCGAGCGCATCCCCACGCGGGATCGCATGTATCAGGGGCAGACTCCCCAGAGCTTCAAGCTTCAGGCCTTCAAGGAGTCCTACCGTACACTGGACGAGAACACCCTGGCAGCCCTGACAGACGCCTGCAAGGTTCTGCTCGAAGCAGGGGTTTCCGTGCGATTGGTTGCCGGTGATGTGACTAACATCAAGCTCACCACCATCATGGATTACAAGATCGCGCAGGCGATGATTGCGAGTGGTGTCGTTGATCAATAACGTCTATCAGTTGGTTGGGACAAGGACGCTGATCGTCAAGTTTGAGGATCTCTCTCTTGGCGACGAGGTTATCGTGCGCCCCGAGTATCTTGCCCTCTGCCATGCTGATCAGCGCTATTATCTGGGGCAACGCACTCGCGCGGCCTTGGAGGAGAAACTCCCTATGGCACCTTTGCATGAGGCCTGCGGCAGGGTTCTGTACGACCCAACGGGAACCTATGCCCAGGGTAGCCGGGTGGTGCTGATTCCCAATGTCGCCGGGGACATATCCACAGGGCTCTATGAGAATTACGCGCCCGGATCGGCCTTTCTCTCAAGTGGCTGTGACGGCTTTTTGCGGGAGTTGGTGTCACTGCCGGTCGATCGCGTGTTGGCCTGTGACGCCATCGACCCACCTGTTGCGGCCATAACGGAGTTTGTCAGCGTGGCGGTGCACGCGGCACGTCGCTTTGATGCAATCGCGCACAACAGCCGCCACAGGCTTGCCGTGATAGGGGACGGCAGTCTTGCCTACGTGATGGCAACGGTGCTCAAAGAGC
>JAITTM010000056.1 GCA_031286975.1 Coriobacteriales bacterium | reverse complement strand
GGTCTTGAGCCCCCCGTTGGTGCCGCAGGTGCCTGGCACGTAGAGCGAAGCAAAAAATGGCGGTGTGGCGACGGGTGCCAGGCAGGGGTTTACGATCTCTTCTGAGTAAGGGTGATAGGCGGCAATGCAGCGATCCACGTTTTTCTCCCCACGATGAAAGACGGGGTCTATGCCTTGGGCGGCGTTGGCGTTGAAGGCGGCGACCTCCGCCTCGAGGGCAGCAGCGTCGATGCCAAAGTGCTCGGCAATACCGGCCAGCGTGTCAGCCTGGAAGATGAACTCTGGCAGAGGATCGTCCGCAGAGGCGTGCGCGGGCAGTCCGCCGTACTTGCTGTCGGCGATCCAGATGGCGGGTGTGTTGCTGTACTCAAGCGTGCCGGTGTCGTACTCGCCAAAAGCGCGGTTGAACACGGCGTAGGCGGAGGATTCATTGGCAAAGCGTTTGCCGCGCTTGTTAACAATGAGGCTGCCGGCTGCGGCGCGGGAGATGCCCCAATCGGGCCAAGCCATGCTGTAGACGGGGCCAGCCAGCGGGTCGAAGGGCTCGGGCAGGAAGCTGGGCAAACCCCAGTTGGTATCCATGTTGCCCAGGTTGGCGCCGATGGCCTGTGCCATCAGATGTCCGTCACCCGTGTTGGTCTGGACAGCATTGCTCACATAGACGGGGATGGTTTGGTAGGCATCGGTCATCTCCTTGTTGTGATCGAAACCGCCGGTGCCCAGCACCACGCAGCTTGCCTTGATGTTGAGCGGCTTGCCGCCGTTTTGCGCAACCACGCCGATGACAGCGCCGGTTTCATTGGTGATAAGGTCGGTCGCGGGGGTCTCCATCATGATCTCGACACCAAGCGTACCCAAAAGCTCCTGGAGGGTCGCCCACTCCTGGGGGCCGTTGCCCTCAAAATCGGCCTGACGCCCTGTGTCACGGTAGCCGGGATAGGGCTCGTAGTAATCCTTGAAGCCGGCACCGGGCGTACCAGCGCCCCAGCTCCAGCCATAAGTATCGCGCGTCCACTCGAGCAGGGCATTGCCGTTGTCGATATAGGCCTCCATCGCCTTCTCGTTGCCGCGCCCGGCAGCGCAGGCCTTCATGTAGGCCAGTGCATCCTCGCGCGTATCCGCCATGCCCGCCTCCTGACCGGCATAGCTGAGTGGAATCCACAGCGTGCCGCCGGATGTGGCGGATGTGCCGCCCCAGATACCGCTCTTCTCGATGACGAGCACCTTCTTTGCGCCGTTGCCAGCTGCGGTGAGAGCGGCATAGGCTGCCGTGCCCGAGCCCACCACCAGCACGTCGACCTCTTTGTCCCAGGTGATGTCACCGCCAGTTGCCCCCGCGCTGCCCTCTGGCTCTTTGGCATCTGACGGGCTACAGGCAGACAGGACACCGATTCCCAGCGCTCCTAAACCAGCGACAGCCGTCGCCCTGAGAAAGTCAGCTCTCGATAAAGCCACACCTGCTTTACGATCTTCTTCCATGGTTTCTCCTTAACGCGATTCCTCCACGTATATAACAGGTCACACTGTAGCCACTCTGTTGCTGTTGCGAATCCCCGCAAGTTGCGTATCTTGCGCAAAAGAGTGCTATCATATCTTTCGGATGATGGCTGGGAGGGTCGCCTCCGGTGAGGTTTCACACTGTGCTGTCCGTGATCTGTGGGCCATAAGGGGCGGGGTATGTTCTCTTTCTCGCAGGATTTCAAGAAAACCGCGCCGTGGGCGTTGCTGGCAAGTGTAGCCAGCTCGATCTGGTTTTATCTCGTGGGCTATAGCCCTGCTTTTGCCGGACAGGGCAAGCTGTTCGATTTCTTGCCCAATCCGGAGCGTCTGGCGTTCTTCTTGGCGGTTATCGCAACCGGCATCGTGTGTGCCTGGCTCTGCAAGCAATTCCAGAGGGTCGCCCTGAGTCTCTCCCTTGCCTTGTATGCCCTTATGTTTGTGGGGACAACCGCCTTTGCGCTTGCCGGCTACCAAACGCTCTTCTCACAGAGCGCCCTGGCAACCGTGGGCGCGACACTTATGGCCTTTGGCTACGGGTGGACGCTGCTGATGGCGCTGCAGATTCTGCTCAAAGCTCCCACCGACTGGGATGTTGCTTTGCTCGTCATCCTCTCGGCGGCCTGTCTGGTGGTGCTTCTCGGGCTGGTCTACTTTCTCTCGCCCATCAGCACGCAGGCGATTCTCCCCATCCTCCTTGTGGTGGTCATGGCGGTTGCCGTCAGCATCGCGCAGCGCCAGCAGGGCACGCTCGCAACCAGGCGCTCACCTCTGGTCTCCGCTCCTGAGCCGAGTCATTTTTTGCGGCGCACCCTTGCCGCCCCGCTTGACGGCACCCAAAAGTATTACCTCATCCAGCTTCTGGTGATCTGCATCGTTGTTATCGCGCTTCGCAGTGTGGGCGCGGGTGGGCTCTGGGGAGGTCTGCGTTCAAGCGCCGCCCCCTTTGATGTCATGGCCTTTGTGCCTTCGCTCCTTGCGGCAGCCCTGTTTTTGCTCTGCGCGGTCCCGGCCTTTTGGTTCCATGCCCGCTCCGTGCGCAACGAGAGTTACCAAGTGCCCGTGCTGGTGCTCGTTGCGTTCTTCCTCGTGCTTGCGGTATTGGAGAGCGGTGCCTCGGGCTCTGTGCTGTTCTCGGTATTGAGCTCGGCGGCCGAGCGCATCTGTCTGACGATATTCTCATTTCTCATGATAGTCTCGGCAAAACGCCTGCCGTATCCGGGCATCTTCACTCTAGGTTTTGCCGTTGCCTTCAACCATCTTGTGGCCTTGGTGTGGATGGTGTTTTTTGAGGACATCGGTATTCTCACCAATATCATTGTTTTGCTCATCTCCTATATCTTCATGCTGCTGGTGGCCTTTAGGCGTATGGGTGAACATCGGGAGAAGGACGGGGCGCTCGCGACCGAGGATGTCTTTGCGCAGATGGCGGGCAATTGCCGCGCCGCAAGCGCCCGCTTTGGGTTGACCCAGCGCGAATCCGAGTTGCTGGTCTTGCTGGCACAGGGCAGGAGCATGCCGTATATCCAAAACGCGCTGACGCTTTCGGAGGGCACCGTGCGAACACACGTCAATCACATCTATGCCAAGCTCAAGGTGCACTCAAAGCAGGAGTTGATCGATCTTCTCTCAACACAGGCGGCAGACAGGCAGATATAAAAAGGCAGCGGTTACTTGCAAAATGCGTGAAAATCGAGCGAAGCGTGCTTGGCACGTGAGCGAGATTTGAACGCATTTGGCTTTAATCAGTGCCTTTCTGGCAGCTCACAGATAGCTCATGCCCAAAATCTTGTCCATGACGCGTTGGCGCTCATCGCCTTCGAGCACGGTGGGTTGATAATCGTTGTAGCCCGAGGCGGAGCTGAGCGAGCAGGGGATGATGGTGTAGCTGCGGTCAAAACCCTCGCTGGTGCGGGTGAACTCAAGCTGCACGATCATCGTGTCCTTGTCACTGGGATTACTGTTGCCGCCAAAGCAGAAGTTGCCCATCGAGTAGGCGATAAAGCCACCATTGTATTCCTCAATGCCCTGCAGTACATGCGGATGGGAGAAGAACACGGCCGAGGCTCCGTAGTCTATGGCCGTGCGCGCACCGTCGATCTGGGCTGAGTCGGGGCTGTAGTCACGCTCCCAGCCATCGTGGTTGTAGGCGATGATGATCTCGGCACCCTGGTTGTAGAGCTGATCCATCAGGGCATGGATACGGTCGGGGTCTGAATCGAAGGCGAGCCCAAAAAAGCCGAACTTGATGCCATTAACCTCGCGCACCAGCGTCTCGTTGTAGGCAAAATACTCGACGCCTCGCTCAGTGAGGGCGTTTTGGGTGTCGGCATAGCCCTGGTCGCCGTAGTCGTAGCTGTGGTTGTTGGCAAGGGTGACAACCTCGATGGCGCCGTCGGTGAGTATCTGCGCGTACTCGGGCGGGGCGCGGAAGTAGAACAC